>JAOUMF010000122.1 GCA_029881615.1 Alphaproteobacteria bacterium
GCCCCGCCGTCGTGCCGGTGAAGAAATCCTCGCTGGCCACGGTGCCCATGAAGGGCAACTGCATATGGGTGTGCGGGTCGATCCCGCCCGGCATGACATATTGTCCGCCGGCGTCGACGATTTCCGCCCCGGCCGGCACGTCCAGATTCTCGCCGACGGCAACAATCTTGCCGTCCTCGCAATAGACATCGGCGCGGAATGACTGTTCGGCCGTAACCACAGTGCCGCCTTTAATATGCAACGCCATATCATTCTCCTCGTATCAACAAAATTAACGGCAAGTCTCCCGGAAGGGCGCGAACCCTTCCGGGATATTCAGACCTACATGGCCTTGGCTTTGTCCGTTACCGCGTGGGTCCAGGCCCCCGTGGGCGCCTTGGTGATGACCGGATCGGAGCCGCCCGAAAGCAGCGTCTGGACCGTGCGCTCATAGTCTTTCTCGTTCAGCGAGCCATCGGAACCTTCGGTCAGCTTGTTGATTTCGCCCATCATGCGAACCTGATGCTTTTCGGTCTGCGCGCCGGTTGCGTCGTTTTCCAGCACGATCAGGGCAGCTTCCTTCTGGTTTTCGCGCGCCCAGGCCCAGCCCTTCATGCTGGCCTTGACGAAGCGGGCCATCCGTTCGACGAAGGCCGCGTCCTTCAGGCGATCTTCCAGAACGTAAAGGCCGTCCTCAAGAGTCGCCACGCCCTCATCCTCATATTTGAAGACGACCAGGTCGCTGGGCTTCAGGCCGGCGTCGATGACCTGCCAATATTCGTTATAGGTCATGGTCGAAACGCAATCGGCCTGCTTCTGCAGTAGCGGGTCGACGTTGAAGCCCTGCTTCAGGACCTTCACGCCCTTGTCGCCGCCCTTGGTGGAAATGCCGAGCTTGGACATCCAGCTGAGGAACGGATATTCGTTGCCGAAGAACCAGACGCCGAGGGTCTTGCCCCGGAAATCCTCCGGCTTGGCGATGCCGGTTTCCTTGCGGCAGGTCAGCATCATGCCCGAGCGCTTGAAGGGCTGGGCGATATTGACCAGGGCCACGCCTTTTTCGCGCGACGCCAGCGCCGACGGCATCCAGTCGATGACAACATCGGCGCCGCCGCCGGCGATGATCTGCGGCGGCGAGATGTCGGGACCGCCCGGATTGATTGTCACGTCCAGCCCGGCCGCGTCATAGAAGCCCTTTTCCTTGGCCACGTAATAGCCTGCGAACTGCGCCTGCGTGACCCATTTCAATTGCAGCGTCACCTTGTCGGCTGCGTGGGCGGCGGTCGCGCTTAAGGCAAACGCCGCCGCTGTTAATATCAAACCTGTCTTTTTCATTTTTTAATCTCCTGTTGTTGGAAGCCCCCGGAAATTTATGCGGTCATCGCCTCTCCCGGAATGAGGGATGCCAGAAGGTAATGGCGCGCTCACCAAGCGATACCACACCGTAGAATGCGGAACCGGCCAGGGCGGCGACAACGATTTCGGCCCAGACCATATCCACGTTCATTCGCCCGACCTCGGTCGAAATGCGGAACCCCATGCCGACGATCGGCGTGCCGAAAAATTCGGCGACGATGGCGCCGATCAGGGCGAGGGTTGAATTGATTTTTAGCGCGTTGAAGATGAACGGCATGGCCGCGGGCAGACGTAATTTGAAAAGCGTCTGCCAGTAGCTGGCCGCATAGGACCGCAGCAATTCGCGTTCCAGCACGCCCGATGCCGTCAATCCGGTAACCGTGTTCACCAGCATCGGGAAGAATGTCATGATCACCACGACGGCGGCCTTCGACTGCCAGTCGAACCCAAACCACATCACCATTATCGGTGCGACGCCGACGATGGGAAGCGCACTGACCAGATTGCCCAGCGGCAACAGTCCGCGTTGCAGAAACGGTACCCGGTCGACCAGGATCGCGACCAGGAAGCCGCTGCCACAGCCCATGATGTAGCCAGCCAGCACGGCCTTCATGAAGGTCTGCTGAAAATCCTCCCAAAGGATATCGAGGGAACCCATGAAACGGTCGCCGATCATGCCCGGCGCCGGCAGCAGAACCTGCGGCACGCCGAATCCGACGACGGCGATTTCCCACAGATAGATCATCCACAGGCCAAAGGCGGCCGGCACGAACAGGTTGGCCAATCGCTGCCATCTGGGATTGGTGGAGCGGAACGCCGCGATGCCGTCGATTCCGCGCCAGGCAACCGCCCACAGGGCCAGATTGAACAGCCAGAATCCGGATCCGGTCGTCATTCCGTCGCCGATGGCGTGGATGAAGCCAAGCGATATGGCGGTGGCGGCGATGACCAGCAGAACCAGGGTTGCGCTGTGCCAGAACGCCGTCACGCCCTTCCAGGCAAAAAAGCCGGACAGTGCGACAAGCAAAACAGCCGCGCCCAGAAATTCCGGGCCGTCCGTCCATCGGCCACCGGCGACGGGTGGAAACAACAGCGCCGTCAATCCCAGAACGGCCGCTGCCACGCACCATTTGTCCAGTCTGGCGATCATGGCCGGGCCCCCATGCGGCGCAATAATTGCTTTTCGATCATGCCAACCAGCGCGACCATCGATGCCGCCAACAGGGCCGCGGTCACCAGCGCCGACCAGATCTGGATGGTCTGGCCATAGTAGGAACCCGCCAGCAGCCGCGCGCCAAGGCCCGCCTGGGCGCCGGTCGGCAGCTCGCCGACAATGGCGCCGACCAGGCTGATGGCGATCGCCACCTTCAGGCTGGTGAACAGGAACGGCAGGGACGACGGCCAGCGTAGCAGCCAGAAGGTCTGCCACTGATTTGCGTTATAGGTGTGCATCAGGTCCATCTGCAGGGGATCGGGCGAGCGCAGCCCCTTGACCATGCCGATGGTGACCGGAAAAAAGCACAGATAGGTAGAGATGATTGCCTTGGGTATCAGCCCCTTGAGTCCGATCGCGCCCAGCACCACCACGATCATCGGCGCAATGGCGAGAATCGGAATGGTCTGCGACGAGATCACCCAGGGCATGAGGCTTTTTTCCAGCGCCTTCACATGGACGATTCCAACCGCCAGAAATATCCCCAGCACCGTGCCGATGGCAAAGCCCAGCAATGTCGAGGACAAGGTGACCCAGGAATGGAAAACCAGACTGCGCTTCGAGGTGATCTTCGTGTCGATGATGGTCTTCTTCATTTCGACCAGAATCTGGTGCGGCGCCGGCAGGAGCGGCCGTTCCTGCGACAGGGTGGCGCTCACCAGATCGCCCGCGCTCCAGGCCGTTTCTTCTCTCTCGAACCGGTCGATCTGCATCTGGGCGTTCATATAGATCGCGCCGAGATACCAGAGCGCGAGGATGACCAGGGATACGGCCGCGACCGGCCCGGCCCGGCCTGCCGCCACCCGCGAGACGATGTTTACTTTAGGTCCCGCGATGGCCGCCGCGTCAGTCATCGTAACTATGTCCCGCCCGCAGCCCCTCGCGCACCCGATGGGCTATTTCAAGAAAGTCCGCGGTTTCCCGAATGTCGAGCGTGCGATCACGGGGGAAATTCGTTTCGATAACGTCGATGATTCGCCCTGGACGCGGCGACATGACGACGATTTTGGTGGACAGGAACACCGCCTCGGGGATCGAGTGGGTGACGAACACCACGGTCTTGCGGGTCTTGTCCCACAGCTTCAGAAGCTGTTCGTTAAGGTGGTCGCGGACGATCTCGTCGAGTGCGCCGAACGGTTCATCCATCAGCAAGATTTCGGGGTCGAAGCACAGGGCGCGCGCGATGGAGGCCCGCTGCTGCATGCCACCCGATAATTGCCACGGAAATTTCTTCGCGAATCCCGCAAGATCCACCAGTTCCAGATATTTCCTGGCTCGTTCCTCGCGTTCCTCGCGCGGCATGCCCATGATTTCCAGCGGCAGTGTCACGTTGCGTTCGATGTTCCGCCATGGATAGAGGGCGGGTGCCTGGAAGACATAGCCATAGCTTCGGTCCAGCCGGGCCTGATGGGCCGAAACGCCGTTGATCTCTATGCTGCCCGCGGTCGGCTGTTCCAGATCCGCGATGGCTCGCAGCAAAGTCGTCTTGCCGCAACCCGACGGGCCGATAAAGGAAACGAACTCTCCATGTTCGACCTGCAGGTCGATCTCGGACAGGGCATAAACCGGACTGTCCGCCGTCTGGAAGGTCAGGGAAAGTTTTTTCGCTTCCACGACCGTCCGCCGCTGACCGGCATCCTGGGCAGGCTTTTCAATGCTTTGTGCGGGCGACGCGGTCATTATCGTTTATTCCTTAATCGGCGCTGCCGGCTTTCTCGACGATTGCCCGTAGCAATACATTGCCGCCGGCGGTGATCCATTCCGGTTTGGCGTCTTCGACTTCATTATGGCTGATGCCGTCGATGCAGGGCACGAAAACCATCGCGGTCGGGGCGACCTTGGCCATATAGCAGGCGTCGTGACCGGCGCCCGAAACGATTTCCCGTGCCGTATATCCGAAGGCCGCGGCGCCTTCGCGCACGGCCGAAACGCAGCTCTCGTCGAAATGAATCGGCTTGTAATAGAAGATCTGCTCGATCTCGCATTCGAGGCCGATTTCGCTGGTGATTTTTTGCACGCCGGCACGCAGCGCCGCGTCCATTTTCGTCAGCACATCGTCGTCCGGGTGGCGGAAATCGACGGTCATGAACACCCTGCCCGGGATAACGTTTCGCGAGTTGGGGTGGACTTCCAGCATGCCGACCGTCGCGCAGGCGACCGGCGCGTTATCCAGGCCGGTGCGGTTGACCAGATCCACGATCCGCGCCGCGCCCAGAAGCGCGTCCTTGCGAATGGCCATCGGCGTCGGCCCGGCATGGGATTCGACGCCAGTCAGCGTCAGTTCGTACCAGCGCTGGCCCTGCGCATCGGTGACGATGCCGATGGTCTTGTTCTCGGCCTCCAGGATCGGGCCCTGTTCGATATGGGTCTCGAAGAAGGCGTGGACGTCGCGGCCGCCGACTTCCTCGGCCCCGGCATAGCCGATTCGCTTCAATTCCTCGCCCATGGTCTTGCCGTCGGCGTCGGCCCGGCTGAGCCCGTATTCCAGGTCGAACTCTCCGGCGAATACGCCGGACGCAACCATCGCGGGGGCGAAGCGAGAGCCTTCTTCGTTGGTCCAGACCGCAACTTCGACCGGCCGCTCGGTCTCGACGCCAAGATCGTTCAGGCTACGCAAGACTTCCAGGCCGGCCAGCACGCCGAACACGCCGTCGAAACGCCCGCCGGTGGGCTGGGTGTCAAGATGGCTGCCGGTCATCACCGGGGCCAGATCGTTGTTCTTGCCGGGACGGCGGGCGAAGATATTGCCCATCTTGTCGATCTTGATGGAACAGCCGGCTTCCTTGCACCAGTTCACGAAGAGGTCGCGGCCCTGCTTGTCCAGATCGGTCAGCGCCAGGCGACAGCAGCCGCCCTTTTCCGTGGCGCCGATCTTGGCCATTTCCATCAGGCTGTCCCACAGCCGCTTGCCATCTATCTGAAGGTTTTGTTCGCTCGCCATGAGATTGTCTCCCGTTATGCGCTCAGCGGCCGATATCCGTCAGCGGGCCATAGGTTTCCGGCCGACGATCGCGGAAAAACTGCCAGTTGTTACGAATGGTTTTTACCATGTCGAAATCCATTTCATGGACCAGAAGTTCGTCCTTGTCACGGCTGGCGATGGCCTCGATCTCGCCACGCGGATTGACGAAATAGCTCTGCCCATAGAATTCGCCGATATTCCACGGAGCCTCGGTTCCGATCCGGTTGATGGCGCCGATGAAGACACCGTTGGCGGCGGCCGACGCCGGCTGTTCCAGGCGCCACAGATATTCGGAAACCCCGGCAACGGTGGCCGACGGATTGACGATATATTCCGCGCCGCGCAGCGCCAATGCGCGCCAGCCCTCGGGGAAATGTCGGTCGTAGCAGATATAGACGCCCAGCTTGCAATAGGCGGTATCGAACACCGGCCAGTCGGACGAGCCGGGCTTGAAGAAGAATTTTTCCCAGAACCCGGCGACGTGGGGGATGTGGGATTTGCGGTACTTGCCCAGGAAGGTTCCGTCGGCATCGATTACCGCGGCGGTGTTGTAATAGACGCCAGTGATGTCTTCCTCATAAATCGGGACGACGATCACCATGCTGTGTTTCTTTGCATATTCCTGCATTAGCCGGGTGGTGTGGCCGTCGGGGATTTTTTCAGCCGCCGCGTACCATTTGCTGTCCTGGCTGGGACAGAAATAGGGTTGGGTAAAGACTTCCTGGAAGCACAGGACCTGAACACCCTGCTTGCCGGCCTCGTCGATCAGCGGGATGTGAGCTTCCAACATCTTGTCGCGAATCTGTTCGGGCGTCATCGACGTGTCGCCCTTCAGTCCCATCTGAATGAGACCGCCCTTCAATTTTCCCATTTTTGTCACCACTGCTTGCCTGTTCACACTCAGCTGGCTGCTCGTCACGATATCATTCGCGCGGCGGCCTAGTTTTTCTTTACCAACTGACCCAGTTATGTTCGGATACGCGATCTCGAACAATCCTGACCAATCGGTCAGGTTATAATTGCACGGGTTTGACCAACCGGTCAATGTTTTTTGGGGCGATGAATGAGCGGACAAGGCGTGTCGGGAAGAAATGGCCATAAGGCCGCTATTCGCGAGGAAAACGAAAAGGCCATCCTTGAGGCGGCGGAGGAGGTGTTCGCGGAATACGGTTTCAGCGGGGCCAGCACCAGCCGAATCGCGGAGCGCGCCGGCATTCCAAAAGCC
>JAOUMF010000123.1 GCA_029881615.1 Alphaproteobacteria bacterium
ACTTCCCTGGCGCGAGACCATCGCCGACGTGATCGAAATTCCCGAGGACGAAGGCGGGCAGGTGGATATCGAAGCGCTGGAAGACGCGCTGAAGCGCCATGCCGGCCGCGCCCTGAAAATCGGCAGCTTCTCCGCGGCCTCCAACGTGACCGGCATCCTGACCGACACCCATGCGGTGACCGAGATGTTGCACAGGCATGGCGCCTTGTCGTTCTGGGACTACGCGGCCGGCGCCCCCTATGTCACGATCGACATGAATGTCGGCGAGGCCGGCGACCCGCGCAACAAGGACGCCATCTTCATATCGCCCCACAAATTCGTCGGCGGCCCGGGAACGCCCGGCGTTCTGGTCGTCAAGCGCAAGCTGCTGGCCAACCGGGTTCCATCCTCGCCGGGCGGCGGCACGGTTTCCTACGTCAGCCCGACGGCGCACCGCTATCTCGACGATCCGGTTCACCGCGAGGAAGGGGGCACGCCCGCCATCATCGAATCGATCCGTGCCGGCCTGGTATTCCAGCTCAAGGAGGCAGTCTCGGAACCGGTGATCAAGGCGCGGGAGGAAGATTTCATCCGCCGCGCGCTGCGGCGCTGGTCGCAAAACCCGAATATCGAGATCCTCGGCAATCCGGAGGCCGCGCGGCTTTCGATCGTCTCGCTGATGATCCGCCATCACGGCCGGTATCTGCATCATGATTTCGTCGTTGCCCTGCTCAACGATCTGTTCGGAATCCAGGCGCGGGGTGGATGTTCCTGCGCCGGCCCCTATGGCCACCGGCTGCTGGGCATCGACGCGGAAACCTCGCGGCGCTTCGACGACGAGGTCGGGGCGGGATGCGAAATCCTCAAACCCGGCTGGGTTCGGGTAAACTTCAACTATTTCATTGCCGAATCCGTATTCGATTACATCGTCGATGCCATCGACTGGATCGCCAGCCACGGCTGGCGGTTTCTGGACTCATATGCGTTCAGCGCCGCCACCGCCCGATGGGAAAACCGCGCCGGAAACGGACGGCCACCGGCAAGCCTTGAAGAACTGCAATACGAAAACGGCCGGCTGATATACCCTTCCCGGCGCCGCGCCACATCCCCACGGAAACTGGAAACATACCTGGAAGAGGCGGACGCGCTGGCCCGGGCACAAATTAGACCGGGCGAGACTGACGCCGCCGCAACGCTGGCGCTTGCCCCACGACAGGAAGCGCTGCGCTGGTTCGCCATGGCCGGCGACGAATCCGGCAGATCACCGCCGTTCGGCTAAAGGCCCAAGCGGGCGAACCGATCCCTGTCTCAGTCCGGCATCGGAATTTGCTGGATATCGCTGGGGACGATATAGCCGCGCTGAACGGCGGGGCGGGCGGCCATTTCCAGATACCAGCGTTTCACATTGGGGAATTTATCCAGATCCTGTTCCTGCCAGTCCCAGCGAGCAATCCAGGGAAACACCGCGCAATCGACGATTGAGATATCGCCGACGATATATTTCCGGTCCGCCAACCGTTCGTCCATTACGCCATACAGCCGGTCCATCTCGGCGCGATAGCGTTCTTCGGCATAGTCGGAAGCGCCCTTGTTGAAATGAGTGTAGTGATGGACCTGGCCGAGCATCGGTCCCAACCCGCCCATCTGCCACATCAGCCATTCCATGGCCTCCCAGCGCTTCTGCCCCTTGGGCATAAGCTTGCCGCTCTTTTCGGCCAGATAGAGCAGGATCGCGCCCGATTCCATCATGCGGATACCGGTATCGCGGTCGATGATCGCCGGCACCTTGCCATTCGGATTGACCTTCAGATAGTCGGGCTTCTTCTGTTCACCCTTGCCGAGATTGATGGCATGCACCTTGTAGGGCAGTCCCATCTCTTCCAGCGCGATGGAAATCTTGCGCCCATTCGGCACGGTCCAGGTATAGAGGTCGATCATCTGGCAAATTCTCCCGGCAAGTTTCGAATTTCTTCATTGCATGAAGCGGAAGCACGGGCAAGAGCCGGGGATCGGATTAACCTGCCGTTGAATATTTATGGCCGATGATGTCCACCGGCAGAAGACTTAACCGGAGACATGAATATGATCACATCGACATTGGAAACCGTGCCCGACAAGACGATTCGCGAGCATCTGGGTATCGTGCAGGGCAGCACGGTGCGCGCCAAGCATATCGGCCGGGATATCATGGCCGGGCTGAAGAATATCGTCGGCGGCGAATTGAAGGGTTATACGGAACTGCTCAGCGAGGCTCGCGACGAGGCGTTCGCGCGCATGCTGGAACAGGCCGAGGCCAAGGGCGCCAACGCGGTCATCAATGTGCGGTTCAGCACATCGTCCGTCACCCAGGGCGCATCGGAAATCCTGGCCTACGGCAGTGCCGTCATCGTCGAGTAACGATCATGGAACTCCTGATCGAAATCCTGCTGGAACTATGGCAGCTCGTAGTCGTCGTCGCCCTGCTGATCCTGGGCTATATCGCGGGCAGCATCGCCGAGCGGCGGCACTACAAATCCATCATCCGCCGCGAGGATGGGCTGGGCGACCTGGTGGTCGTCGTCGCCAAGACCCTGCCGCCGATGGATGCCGCGCCCGCCACCACCCTGGTGCGCGGCAGTGTCGTCATATCGGTGGATTATTTCAAACGTTTCCTGGCTCGGCTGCGCATGGTCTTCGGCGGCCGCATCCACACCTATGAGAGCCTGCTGGACCGCGCCCGGCGCGAGGCCATCCTGCGCATGCAGGAACAGGCGCGCGACCTGGGCGCCAGCATGATCTTCAACATGCGTTTCGAGACCAGCTCGATCTCGAAAGGCAACAAGAATGCGGTCGGCACGGTCGAGGTGCTGGCCTACGGGACGGCGGTGATCCCGCGGGGGTGATTTGCACGAGGCTCGACAGCGCGGCTACCCGGCGGGCGCATCCTTCGACAGGCTCAGGATGAGGAGTATGTATTGAAATTTAAAGAAAAATCCTCATCCTGAGCCTGTCGAAGGATGAAGCCACTCGACCGCCCTCCAAGAATGGAGCCGGAACAGACCAAGCGGAAAGGCGAACCAAATTGAAAATCAGGAACGTCAAGGTCCCGGAAGGCATCAATGTCAGCCCGCACAGGCCCGTCGCCGACCTGTTCGTCCTGACTGCCGGGACCATCGGGCTGTTCCTGGCGCTGGGGCTGGCGGCGTTCCTGATCGGCACCTATGGCGGGCGCTATATGCCCATGTCATGGGAAAATGCCCTGTCCGAGGCAATGTTCGAAAAGGGCGAGCAGAACGATATACCCGAGGCCGACCTGCGGGCCGAGGCCGCCTTGCAGGCCCTGGCCGACCGGCTGGCCGCGAACATGGATCTGCCCGAAGACCTGCACATCACGGTGCATTATCTGGACGACGGACGGGTCAACGCCCTGACCACGCTGGGCGGGCATATCTTTGTCCTGCGCGGGCTGGTCGACCGGGTGGAGAGCGAGAATTCACTGGCCATGGTAATGGCCCATGAAATCGCCCATGCCGCGAACCGCGACGTGGCGGCCAACATGGGCGGGGCGCTCTTGCTGCAGCTCGTGATAGGGACCGTCACCGGCATGTCCCCGGAAACGGCGGATGGCCTGATCTGGGGCTCCAACGCATTGCTGCTGCGACAGTTCAGCCGCGAGGCCGAAAGACAGGCCGACCGCGATGCCCTGGCTGCCGTGGCGAAAACCTATGGCCATGTAGCGGGGGCGGATGCGTTCTTCCGCATTCTACTGGACGAGATGGGCGAAGCGGTCCCCGACGAGGGCCCGGAGTTCCTGAGCACCCACCCGCTGACCGAAAAACGTATCAAGGAGTTGAACGCAATGACCGAGGCGCGGGGCTGGGCGCTGGAGGGAGAAATGACACCACTGACCGAGGCCCTGACAGGGCTTGTCCCGGGGTATTAGGCCCAGCTTCCATGTAAACGAAAGCCGCTCTAAAGAGACGGCCCCATTACCAGGGGGCTGCCGTCGGAAAACCGTGTGAAGCGGAAGCGGTCCAGGTCGTGTTCGGCGTCTTCGCCGGCGACCATCCGGGCGACGATGCGCCCGAAGCCCGGGCCGATGCCGAAGCCGTGCCCGCTCATGCCCGTGGCCACGATAAGGCCCGCAATCGCGGGGACGCGGTCGACGATGGGCACCGCATCGGGCATGGCGTCGATCATGCCGGCCCAGCAGTTCCGGATTTCCGGCGGCCCGATTTCCGGGAATCTTTTCACGAACCGGTCGATCATCGACCTTGTTTCCGCCCTGCTTGGCGCCGGCTCCAGAACCCTCGTGCCCTCGAAGGGGGATTCCCGGTCTTCGGCCCAGGTCCGCGGCGTCCCCCAGGCGTCCGGAAACCCCGCGGGCGCGCGGGCGCCGAGATCGATGCTCCTCCAGCTCTTCCGCAGCAACGGAATATAGGCCTGGAAATGCCGGAACGCGTCCGGCCCAAGGTAAAACCCGTTCCTGTCGGCAAGGGCCAGGGTATAGCCGCCGTCCGCCCGCCGCCGCAGGGCCAGTTGCTCGTCGACGGCATTACCGGCAAAGAATTCGGTCAATTGCGCGGTCTGGGCGACCGTTGCCCGCACGCTGAGTTGCGGAATGTCGATGCCATGCCGGCGCGCAAACAGGGACGACCAGGCGCCCCCGGCCAGCACCACCTGCTCGCAGGCGACGCGCCCGTTCTCGGTCACCACGCCCTGGATTTGTCCCGCCGCCATATCGAGGGCGCGAACCGCGCAATTCTCGCGGATCGACGCCCCGGCGGCACGGGCCTGCCGCGCAACCGCGGGCACCGCGACCCAGGGCTCGCCCCGCGCGTCGCTCGGCGTGCAGGTGCCGCCCACCCACGGATGATCGACCCGGCTGGAAAACAGGCCCGAAACCTCGCTGCCCGAAAGAACCCTCGTATCCAGCCCGTGGTCCCGCGCGATGTCGAGCCAGCTTTCAAGCGCCGCCATTTCCGGGGCGCTGCTGGCCAGATAGTTTGTTCCGCCCGTGTGGACCCCGCATTGGCCGTTGGTTTCCCGGTCCGCCTCGTGCCACAGCCGCAACGACTGCATCATGATCGGCAGTTCGGCCCGGTCCCTGCCATGCTGGCGGATCCATCCCCAGTTTCGCGAGGACTGCTCGCCGGCGATCCGGCCCTTTTCACAGATCAGGACGCGCTTCCCCAGGCGCGCCAGATAGAGCGCGCTGAACACGCCGATCACGCCGCCGCCGATGATCACGGCGTCGACCTTTTCCGGCAACCGGTCGCTGAACTCTATCGGCGTATCGATCGTGATTCTGGATGCTTCGCCTGACACGACAACCATTCCCCTCTACATTGCTTCTGGCGCCTCACAGCCGACTCCGGCCCGGGCATCGCCCGCTGGAGACATCCCTGGAGCATTTCAGGACTGATCTGCATCAGGGTTGCCTCTTGCATGAGACCTATAACGGAAACATTTCCCGACGGTGCCGGCAATCTATACGGCCGAGGAAATCTTTTGCCGGAGCTCTTCCAGCTCGGCCCTTCGCCGCGCCGATTGTTCCAGCACGCGCCCGACAAAGCGCGCGGGCTTGTCGGGGCGGGGCTTGTCGCGAAAAACTCTGCTGGTTTCATCGCCGATGATTTCCGCGAAATCGATCCAGGTGCAGAAACCGATGACATCGCGGATCGAAAGGCCCTGCTTGTTATGGTCCGCCCTGACCGATACCGGTGCCTGGGTGCCGACCCAATATTCCTCTTCCAGGCGGTCCCATGCCGCCGGCCATTCAAAAGAGCGATGCGCGCCGTCGTTTGAATATTTGAATTCCGGATATACGAGGCCGTATTCCGAACATCCGTGGCTGATACCACAATAAACGCTCGTTATTCCCGTTTCCTTTAGAACGCTCTGGAGTACGTTCAGGCAGTTCTTTGCCTCCTCCTCGGAATCGCAATAGATATAACCCTTGTAGGGATACGGGACCTCCTCGCGCAGCTCGACCATGCATTTTCTTGCATTGTCGTTCGGCAATTCCAGCTTCCGGAGAACGAAATAGATTTGCATGAACCCGACCAAACCCAGAGGCAGTATCTGCACCTTGTAGCAGTGATTGCAAACCTTTGAAATCACCCCCTTCTTTTCGAACAGCGAGAGACGTTGACCGCAATTCGCGCTCTCCCCGCAGATCGCGTGAAGACGACCCATGAATAACTGCGCAATAGGTAATTTCGTCGTTACGCCCTTCGAATCGAGAAGGTCCTGCCATTGCTTGTAACGATCGGCCATCTTACCGGGGAGCATCGCTTCATCGATCCAGTTCTTTCCCCGCAGATTGCTCGAAAGCGTTCGTTGGCAGTCGGTATAGGCGCCGGTTTCCAGCGCAGATGGCTCGTGGAAATCAAGAATAGTGATAAGATTCCTGGCCGCCCGAATATCGCCGGGATTTGCGAGCAGAAGTTTTTCGAGCTTACTAACGGCGTTGTCCTGTTGCGCCGCGCTTGCCGAAGCTGATGTCTCCCGGGTCAATGTTCCATAAACCTTGCTTTTTCTGGGTTCCGCGCGTTGAACTGTATTCTGCGGGAAAATGGCAGTCAACGCCGCCCCCCTCCCCGAAAATCTGGGTTCGCGCCGCCGCACGTCGGCCCTAAATCAGTTCCTCGGTCTTGTCGTCTGTTTCGCCGTGCCGTCGCAGCGCCGGCTCCTTCAGGCCTTCGTACAGCATCGCGATGCGCTGGTTGATGCGGGCGTTCTGCTGTTCGAACAGGCTGTTGCCTTGCAAGT
>JAOUMF010000124.1 GCA_029881615.1 Alphaproteobacteria bacterium
GGCCGTGGATCTCAAGCGCAACAAGATCTATTTCGTCGTCGGCAACCCCTCGCCGGATCTGGACGGTTCCATCCGTCCGGGTGACAACCTCTATACCGACTCGCTGGTCGCGGTCGATCTGGATACCGGCAAATATTCCTGTCATTTCCAGTATATCGCCCATGACGTATGGGATCTGGACGCGGTCAGCCCGCCAATCCTGACCCAGGTCAAGGACGCCAGTGGCAAGATGGTCGACGGTATCCTGCATGGCGGCAAGACCGGTCATGTCTATGTCCATAACCGGGATGATTGTTCGCTGATCCGTTTCTCCGAGGCGATGGTGCCGCAGGAGGACATGTGGGTCCTGCCGACCAAGGAAGGCAAGCGCATGCTGCCGGGCGCCAATGGTGGTGTCGAATGGTCGCCGATGACGGTCGATGAAGGCCTCGGCCTCGTCTATGCCATCAACCTGCACCAGCCGATGACCTATCACGTCGAAAGCTCGCCCTATCCCGATGGCAAGTTGTGGCTCGGCGGTGCGTTCAAGGTGATCGAATCGGAAGAGCAGTGGGGCAACGTGACCGCGGTCGACTACAACACCGGCGACATCCGGTGGCAGGTCAAGACCCAGCAGCCTATGATCGGCGGCATCATGGCCACGGCCGGCGGTCTCGTCTTCACGGGCGAAGGCAATGGCCTGTTCAAGGCTTATGACTCCGAAACCGGCAGCGTGCTCTGGAGCTTCCAGGCGGGTGCCGGCGTCAATGCGCCGCCCGCGTCCTATACGGTGGACGGCAAGCAGTACATCGTCGTCGGTGCCGGCGGCAACGTGCAGCTAAACTACAAGCGCGGTAACAACATCATCGCGTTTGCGCTGCCTGACTGATCCCGGCGGCTGAACTAACGGTGGAGCCGGTCTCGAGTGAGGCCGGCTCTTTCGTTTTGTAACGAAATCCGTTATGATCGGGTCACTGGGGGGCCGGAAAACGGTCCCCTTTTCGGTATTTACGAGGTAAGGGAATACCCATGAAGACGGTTTATCTATTGCGGATTCTGATGATTGCCGTTGCCTGCGCGGCCTGGTCGGTTTCGGCGCGGGCGGATGAACCCGCGCGCGTGCCGGAAGCCGGCGACCAGCCGATTCTGCCCGAAGAATACGCCGCGGTCGCGACCGAGCTGTTTGGCTGTTTCGAGTGCCACGGTGTTAGCGGCGTATCGGCCGATCCGGAATTTCCCATCCTTTCCGGTCAGCATTTTTATTATCTCTATGTCCAGCTGAAAGACTTCAAGGCGGGCCGGCGGGCCTCTGAAATTATGCAGCCGATGGTCGAGGCGTTGAGCAAGGACCAGATGAAGCTGATCGCCCAATATTTCTCGGAACAGGAATGGCCGCGCACCGGTTTCAAGGGGGATCCCGCGATAACCGCCAAAGGCGAGACCGCCACTGGCGCGGGGCAATGCGTCCAGTGCCACCGCGGCGGATTCGATGGCGATAGCCGCGTACCACGCCTCGCCGGCCAGCAGCGCGAATATCTCTTCAGGACCTTGATGGACTTCAAGAACAAGGTGCGCATGAATTCGCCCTCCAAGTCGTCGCTCATGGATTCTTTTGAAGAAGCGGATATCGATGCGATGGCCGAATATCTGGCCGATTTTTAACCTGCCGCGTCCAGGTAATCGATCGGGGGCGCCCGCTGCGGGCGCCCCTGTTTTCTTTTCAGAAGGTCATCACTGTCCGTTGGCGGCCAGCACGGCAACTACGTCCTCGCCGCTCGCGAGATCCCTCGCGGTCTTACCCTGGCCGTCGGCGGTGTTGGCGTGCGCGCCGGCCTTCAGCAGGGCCTCCGCTACTTTGGCATGGCCCAGCGCAGCCGCCGTCATCAGCGCCGTGCGCCCGCGGTTGTCCTGGGCATCAAGGTCGGCGCTCGCCGCAATCAGTGCCGCGACGGTCGCTGTCCCGTCGCCAACGGGCACGTCATTGGCATGCCCGGCGGCCCACATCAACACTGTCAGTTCATTGCCGTAACGCGCGTTTACATCGACGCCGGCATCGAGAAGTAGCTGTACCGTATCGGTAAAACCCTTGGCCGCCGCATAGATTATGGCCGATTTTCCGGTGCGGTCGATATAGTTGGGGTCGACGCCCTTCGTCAGCAGCAGTTCCACGATGTCGTCATCGCCGTTATAGGCCGCCGCCGTCAGGGCGGATACGCCCTTGTTGTTGGCATGGTCGACGAAGGCGCCGGCCTCGATCAACAATTTGGCCAGACGCGCATGGCCGCCCTCGGCGGCGAGGATCAGGGCGGTGCTGCCACCCAGATTGCGATGATTGATGTCCGACCCGGCTGTCAGCAACGCCTTGACCGCCTTGCGGTGGCCATTGCCCGCCGCCACCAGCAGCGGTGTACTGCCAAAGCGGTTGCGGGCGGCGACATTCGCGCCCTGGCTCAGCAGCTTTTCGATTTCGTCGACCCAACCCTTTTCCGCCGCCTGCAGCAAGGCCAGATTCGCCGTCATCTGGTTGACCGGCTGTCCGCGCGCCGAGTCCGGCGTCTGATCGCGATATTGATTTTCGGCCAAGGCCTGCAGCGGGCTTATCGCCAGCAACGCCACAATAAGAATACCTCGTCCATGGATCGCCATTCGCTGCCCCGTTTCATTGTTTGGAACTCGTAGACCAGGGGTAGAATAGCAAAAGACCCGCCAGCCGCAAATTGGCAGTGGCGGGTCTTTTAAGCGGGCTACCCCAATGTCCCGGAAGGAGGTTGGTAGCGAATGGCGCAGTGCTATTTATCGGAGTCCGCGCTGTTCATTTCCGAGAGCATGCGAAGGTGTTCGCGAAGCAGGGTCTGGGCCGCTTTGTCAGGGTTGAGGATCACTCGAACCCCATGCAAGCTGTTATCTTCGGTATCCGGCTCGTCCTGCGAATCCTTGGGCGATTGGACGTTGGCGCCGTTGATGAAGTCGTAGAACTTGGTGTCGACCATATCTTCACCCCGAATCTGACAATTCCAGATTGGGGGATCATGGCCAGCTATTCATTGACGTGAATCAATCAAGTTTCGGATTTTTGTTTCGTCCGCGTCCGCCGCGCCGTTTGTTTCCCTGCCGCGGCGTCACGCCGGCCGGCGCGTCGGCCTCGACATCGGCCAGGTCGGTTCGTCCGGTGACGCATACAGGGCAAACGCAACCCATGGCGCCGGTGCGCAGGATCATGTCCTCGTAATCGAATTTGCGCTCGACCTTGAGGCACCAGCAATCCTCACCGCCGTCGCAGTTGAAACTCCGGCCACAATTAGGGCACCGGGTGCGCATGGCGGACGGGCCGTTCAGTCGTCAAGGTTGAAGCGTTCCTTCACCACCCTGGTGAACAGGTTGTTCACCAGAACACCGCGCAATGCGGCGTCAGCAGGGACCTTTGCGGGGTCCAGGCTGCCATTCTCGTACATCAGGCGGGCCTGCTCGCGGGCCTCCAGAACCACCGGGTCAAGCGCCGCCGTTGTCGAGCCGGAGATGAAGCGTACCAGCTTGTCCGCCAGCTTCATGGCTTCCAGGTAAGCCAGGCTTCCGGAATTCTGCAGCACGCCAACCCGGTCCTTCACCGCATCGATCCCCTCGCCGGACGCTTCGCCCAGCACCTGAAAGGTGGCGTCGGCGGCGGCCGTCGGGTCCAGGTCGTCGCCATGACGGGCCTGGGTAAGCTGCACCGCGCTGCACATCAGAAAGCCCAGCACGTAATCATCATTCCAGAACCCATCGGGTAACGGCAAAGCCTTCAGCCGGTCGTCCACGAATATGCCGATAACCCGCGCCGCGGTATCACGGGCTTCGATCGTGAGGTCTTCGATCATTAAACACTCCCCTCGCGGTCGGCCCGCCAGTTAAAGTCTACATTGCGGCAACCCTAAACCAATCGGGCCCCTGGTGCAAAGTTGGGCGGGCAAGGCCGTCAGGAAGTCAGTCCACCAAATACCCGCTGCAGCAATTGCGTGGTGCGTTTCGCCGGGTCCTTGCGGATCGCCGCTTCTTCCTTGGCGACATAGGTGAACAGCCCGCTCAGGCCTTTCTTGACGGTGTAATGGGTCAAGTCGGCTTTCACGTCGGGCACAAAAGGTACTGACTTATATTTGGCCATCATCCGGTCATAGGATCGGATCGCGCCAACCTCGCTCATCGCATCCAGAATGATCGGGGTGAAGCGGTCGGTCAGCGGAACGGTCATCTTGCCGCGGAAATATTGCGTCGCCGAATCGTCCGGGCCTTTCCAGATGCCGCGAACGTCACTGAGCGTCATTTCGGTAATGGCGTTCCAGAAAACATCCTTGGCTTCCGGCGCGGCGCGCTCCGCGGCGCGGTTCAGCTTCAGTTCCAGATCGGCGGTCATGCTGCCGAGGCCGATCTTGTTCAGGGTGTTATGCACCTTGCGCAGATCGTCGGGCAGCGGAATATGGATCAGCGGGTCGGCGTTGTAGCCGTCCTTCGCGCCGACCTGTCCGACGACGCGCTGCGTGCCGATTTTCAAGGCTTCTTTCAATCCGTTGCCGATTTCAAGATCGGTCAGCGGCATCGCGCCGCCGCCACTGCCGCCAAGGCCATTGAGGATTGGCGAAGACAGCGATAGCCCGCTACCACCCATCGTAGATTGGCATCCCGCCAGTGCGGCGCCGGATACCAGCGCTACGAAACTTCTGCGACCGATCATCGATAACTCTCCCGTTGAAATTGTTCCTGGCATGCTAGCGGTAAACTCTTGCCTAACCGTAAAGATAGACCCTCGAACTCCGCTTTCCAATTCGGTTTGCTAATTCCATATGCGAGGCTACAGTTCCGCGACGGAGGATGTCATGCGAAGTTATTGGCTTAATCAGGAACTGGAACGCGCCCCGGCACGGCCAGAGCCGCTGGCCGGCGAAATCAAGGCCGATATATGCATAGTCGGGGGCGGATATACCGGACTATGGACCGCGTTGCATATCAAGGAGACAGATCCGGCGGCCGACATCGTCATCATCGAGCGCGATATTTGCGGCGGCGGGGCCAGTGGCCGCAATGGCGGGTTCTGCATGACCTGGGTTTCCAAGGCGCCGCTGCTCTATCCGCTTTGTGGCGGTCCGGAAACCGTGCGCATGATCGAGGCGTCGGAAGCGGCGGTGCGCGCGATCGGTCAATTCTGCGTCGACAACGATATCGACTGTGAATTCCGGCATGATGGTTGGCTGTGGACCGCCAGCAGCGAGGCGCAGCGCGACGCCTGGCGTGGCGCCATTGATGTGCTGGACAGGGTGGGCCTGCATCCCTTCGACGAGTTGTCGCCGGACGAGGTGGCGCGGCGTAGCGGGTCGCCGATGCATATTGGCGGCGTGTACGAGAAGGGTACGGCCACGGTGCAGCCCGCCGCGCTGGCGCGCGGGCTGGCGCGGGTTTGTGCGGAACGCGGCGTACGGATATTCGAAAATACTGCCATGACGGAACTGGGCCGGTCGTCATCGCCCTGGGTGCATACGGGCCGGGGCATGGTGAAGGCAACGAAGATCGTGCTGGCGCTGAATGCCTGGGCCCATGAGTTGCCCGAATTCCGCCGCACCGTCATGCCCATATGCGCCGACGGCATCGCGACCGCACCGATCCCCGAGAAACTGGAAAGTCTGGGCCTGCGGGACGGGTTGGCGATTTCCGATTCCCGTACCATGGTCGATTATTACAGGCGTACGGCCGATGGGCGCATGGTGTACGGCAAGGGCGGCGGCGCGATTCCCTTTGCCGGACGGATGGGCAGTCGCTTCGACGCGGAATCGCCGCGGCCGGAAGAGGTGCGCGCGGCGATGCTGCGCAATTACCCCGCGCTCGGCGATGTACCGATTGTGGCAAGCTGGCGTGGCCCGGCAACGCGTACGGCTACCGGCCTGCCGATGTTCGGGCGCATGACGGGGGCGCCGGCGATTGTTTACGGACATGGATATATCGGGAACGGTGTCGGCCCAAGCTATAATGGCGGCCGCATCCTTGCCGCCCTGGCGCTGGACCGCAAGGACGAGTGGTCCGAATGTCCGTTGGTCGGCGCCAGGGGAAAGCCGTTGCCGCCCGAGCCGTTCCGTTTCTTCGGCGGACAGATGGTTCGTGCCGCCGTACGTGCCAAGGATCACGCCGATGACCTGGGACGGAAATCCGGTTTTCCGGTTCGTTACCTGGCGGGCCTGGCGCCATCGGGGCTGACGGCGCGTACCGGGGACCGTGCCTGAAATTCTGGCCGGCGTCCGGTTACTTCAGAAAGTCGTCGCATGCATTTCCGTTCAGCACGAAGTCTATGACATATCGCTCGGCATCGATTTCAAAGCTTGCGGTGCATTCGTAAAGAATTTCGATGCTTGGTTCCTGCCGTGTGACCGGCACCAGGACGGTCTGTCCGTTCACGATTCTGGTCTCGGTCTCGGTGGTGATTTCGCCGCTCACCCGTTCCATACGGCTTCGGCGCCAGGTGAGGATACGGTTGCCGCCTTCCAGTTCATGGATGGCATCGGGCGCGCCGGCGGCCATCACCAACTCGCGCTCGGGTGCGTCGATCCAGACGTCCAGCCGATGCGGTTCGGGCTGATCCCGGCCGCCGCAGCCGGCGGCCAAGGTCAATATCAGTGTGGCGGCGAGGAGGCGCAAGATCGGCAAGGCGGAATGCTCCAACGTCCATAACAACCTTCGCGCAACCTTCGCATAATTCGTGTATGCCGTCACCATGGCTCTTGCA
>JAOUMF010000125.1 GCA_029881615.1 Alphaproteobacteria bacterium
GCTTTACGATGACCCCCTCGACTCGCTCGACGAGACCGCGCCCGTGCCGGCGGCCAAGCCTGTGCCCGCCGGACCGCCGCCCTATCTGGCGAACCTGAACGAGGCGCAGCGCGAGGCGTCGGAGGCGCTGGACGGGCCGGTGCTGGTGCTGGCCGGGGCCGGGACCGGCAAGACGCGCGTGCTGACCACGCGGTTGGCGCATTTGTTGTTCACCGGGCGGGCGCGGCCCTGGCAGGTGTTGGCCGTGACCTTCACCAACAAGGCGGCGCGCGAGATGCGCGAGCGCGTGGCGCGCCTTGTCGGCCCGGCATCGGAATCCTTGTGGCTGGGCACTTTCCATTCGTTGGGCGTGCGTATCCTGCGCCGTCATGCGGAACTGGTGGGGCTGAAATCCGGTTTCACCATTCTCGACACCGATGACCAGGTCCGTCTGCTGAAACAGATCATGCGGGTCCATAATGTCGACGAGAAGCGCTGGCCGGCGCGCTTGCTATGCGGCATCATCCAGTCCTGGAAGGATCGCGGGCTGAACCCCGACAAGATTTCGGCGGTCGATGCCGGCGATTTCGCCAATGGCAAGGCGGCGGAACTCTATGCCGAATACCAGGACCGGCTGCGCGTCCTGAATGCCGCCGATTTTGGCGATCTGTTGCTGCATTGCCTGAATATCCTGCAGTCGCACCCGGAAGTGCTGGAGGATTACCAGAAGCAATTCCAGTACATTCTGGTCGACGAATATCAGGATACCAACGTATCGCAATATCTGTGGCTGCGGTTGCTGGCCCAGAAGAACAAGAATATCTGCTGCGTCGGCGACGATGACCAGTCGATCTATGGCTGGCGCGGCGCCGAGGTCGGCAACATCCTGCGCTTCGAGAAGGATTTCCCAGGCGCCAAGGTGATCAGGCTGGAACGCAATTACCGCTCCACCCCGCATATCCTGGCCGCCGCCTCGCACCTGATTTCCCATAACGAGGGGCGACTGGGCAAGACACTGTGGACCGACGAGGACGAGGGCGAAAAGCTGCAGGTGCGCGGCGTCTGGGACGGCGAGACCGAGGCCCGTGAGATCGGCGAGGAGATCGAGACGCTGCAGCACCGAGGCGAATCGCTGGATGAAATGGCGATCCTGGTGCGCGCCGGACACCAGACCCGCGAGTTCGAGGACCGCATGCTGACGCTGGGTCTGCCCTACCGCGTGATCGGCGGGCCGCGCTTTTACGAACGCGAGGAAGTCCGCGACGCCATCGCCTATTTCCGGGTGATCCAGCAACCCGATGACGATCTGGCATTCGAGCGCATCGTCAACAAACCGACGCGCGGCATTGGCCCCACGACCCTGCAGGCGCTGCATACGCTGGCCCGCGCCACGGGAGTCTCGTTGACCGGCGCCGCGCATCGCCTGATGGATACCGACGAGCTGAAGCCCGCCGCGAAGCGCCACCTCACCGCCATCCTGGACCTTTTCGCGCATTGGCGGCAGCAGGCGGAAACCCTGTCCCATACGGAACTTGCCGGCATGGTGTTGGACGAGTCCGGCTATACCGCCCTGTGGCGCGCCAGCAAGGATCCGAAGGCCCCTGGCAAGCTGGATAACCTGAAGGAACTGGTCGTCGGCATGGCCGAGCGGGAAAGCATGGCCGAGTTTCTCGAGCATGTCAGCCTGGTGATGGATAATGACGAGCGCGCCGCTGGGGCGCGGGTTTCGATCATGACCCTGCACGCCGCCAAGGGGCTGGAGTTCAATAATGTGTTCCTGCCCGGCTGGGAGGAAGGATTGTTCCCCCATCAACGCGCCCTGGACGAGACCGGGGGCGCCGGGCTGGAGGAGGAACGTCGCCTCGCCTATGTGGGGATTACCCGCGCGCGCAAGCGGGTGCGCATATCCTTCGCCGCCAACCGTCGCATCTATAACCAGTGGCAGAGCGCCATTCCCTCGCGCTTCATCGACGAACTGCCGCCCGACCATGTGGAGGCCGCGGGCGAACCCGGCCTCTATGGCGGCAATCTCGCCCCCACGGCATCGGATGCCTTCAGTCATGGCAGCTGGGCCCCCACAAGGCGCGGCGCCCCGCCGGCCGGCCCGGTGATCAAGGGTTCCAGCGCGCGAGCCGGTGACGATGACGGTGGCGGATTTTTGCCGGGAGACCGCTGCTTCCACCTGAAATTCGGCATGGGAACGGTGAGTTCGGTCGAGGGCGACAAGCTGTCCATTCACTTTGACAAGGCCGGCGATAAAAAAGTCGTCGTCGCCTTCGTGGAGAAGCCGTGAACTACCGGGTTATTGCGGGCAGGATTTGCCGAGGAACGTGAGTTCCTCCCCTGGATAGCGGCGGGCGCGGGTTACGCGGCCGACTGTTCCGGGGCCGGCGATCGGATCCAGGACATTGTACCATTCCCAGACGATTGAATTATCGCGTGGATCTACCTCGAAGACCCGGCCCGCCTCCGTTTCGGTAATAAGGACGTTGCCATTATCCAGATATTGGTGTTCGCCTTGCACCGAGGTATAGAACGGCTCATCTTCGGTGCCCTGATACTGCCAGATTATCTTTTGGGTCAGCGGATCAATGCGTATGATGCGGGAATAGCCAAATATTTGCGGTTTCGTCAGACGGCGGGCTTCGTTGAATTGACTATCGCCGGCGCGGTTGTCGAACACGGAAATCGTTCCGTCGGGAAGCAGGTCTGGATCATGTTGCCGCATGAATGGACCCTGCAAGGCCCATTTCACTTTGTGGGTCTTGCGGTCGATCAGGACAAGCGAGTCGGTCGTTCGTAACGAGATCAGAAAATCCCCAGGTTCCGCGAATTGGGCGTGCCGCGCAAAATCCTCGCCCACGATATTCAGACTGTTCGTATGTGTGGGGTCATAGTTGATGCTTACCGGATGGTCCTGCGGGCCATTGAGGACAAGGGCCTGATAGCTGCTATCGAAGATCGATTCCAGGATCGAGAATTCTTCGATTGGTTCGCCGTCCGCTGAAATATGCACGATATTGTCGGAATAGTAGGGGACGGTCAGTCGCGGCAAAGCACTGTGTTCACTCTTGATCAGGTTAAGGGACAATGTCCAGATTGATCCGTCGTTATCGACCGCCAGATCATGGTGGACGGCGTCTGGCACAAGCCATTTCGGGTTCGAGCAGAGATCCAGGCGAACCATGCCCAAGCGCGATAAAATGATTAGCGCGTCTCCGTTCGGGTAGAGATGCGCGCCCATAATTTCAATCAACCCCGGGGCAATATTCGTATCGATCTTGTCGTATACGGACTGCGGCACTTGCCAGCGATGGACTTTGTTGCCGTTCACGTCGAGCAGATCAAGGCCAAAATGCTTTCCGTCATACGCTTCTGCCAAGGTGTATCCGGGCTGTACGCGGTCCGGGTCAACGCGGCCCAGCGAGTGGCCACCATGTTCGATTGAATTGATGATATGCGGGTTTTGACCCAAGGCCACCAGAAGCTCCAGGTTAAATCCTTGCTGTACCTCGGTTTGGTACATCTTGAATTTTCGGAAGGATTCGTATGGTGGCAGGCGATCGGCGACGACGGTCATGCCCGTGAAAAAAATAGCCAGAATCAGCAAAGGAACGCTGATGAAAAGTGATATTTTTTCGAAGACTGACATGAATCGCTATCAATGTGTTTGGGCGGGGACCGCAAAATAACAGGACGGGCTTACCAACCGGTTAATCGAGGCGCAACCGCTTGCTACCGGCTTGGCCTCAGAATCGCTTGCCTTTCAGCGTCCAGTCGGGCATTGGGGCGGATTGAGTTGATCTTGTGTCGGGGGAAATTCACTAATGTTCGCTGGGGTCGAATTGTCAGGCTGGGTCCTGGAACTGGAAACGTCCGTGGACGCGGCCCCCACTTTTATGAACGCGCTGGACGAATTGGCTCTCACGGTGTCCAGTTTCGAGATAGACAACGGAAAATTCTGGCAGGTTTCGGCCATGTTCGCCGAGATGCCCGATTATGATATGCTGGCCCCCGTTATCGCGCGGGCAGCCGCATCCGCCGGCGTGAAGGTGCCGGAATTCGTGGTGAAGCCGCTGGAGGCACGCGACTGGTTGGCGGAGAACCGGGCGTCCTTTCAACCCATTCATGCCGGGCGGTTCTTTATTCACCCGACCTTTTATGAAGGCCAACCGCCCGCCGGGTCGCGGGCCATCGCGTTGGATGCGGCCACGGCCTTCGGTTCGGGATCACACGGCACGACCAAGGGCTGCCTGCTGGCGCTGGATCGTATTGCGCGCCGCCGCCGCCCGCGCCGAATTCTCGATATGGGCTGCGGGTCGGGGATTCTGGCAATCGCCGCCGCGATGGCCTGGAAACGGCCGGTGCTGGCCGTCGATATCGATGACGAGGCGGTGCGGGTGACGGTGGAAAACGCCCGGCGTAATCGGGTCGGCAATCTGTTGTCCGCCGCCAGCGGGCCGGGGTTCGATGCCCCGGTCATGCACCGGCAGCGGAAATTCGACCTGATCGTCGCCAATATTCTTGCCCGTCCGCTGATTTCCATGGCCCCGGCGCTGACCCGCGCGCTTTGCCCCGGCGGCGAGGTCGTGCTGTCCGGCCTGTTGACCAGTCAGGAAAACCAGGTCATCGCCGCCTACCGAGCCCAAGGCCTGGCGCTGGTTCGGCGCGGCAGCATAAACGACTGGTCTACGCTGCTGTTACGGCGCGGGCGGACAGTTCAGGCGCCGTAAAACTCCCGGTACCACTCGACGAACCGCCCCACGCCGTCCTCGATGCTTGTCGCCGGTTTCCAGCCGGTGGCGGCTTCCAGGTCGGCGGTATTGGCCCAGGTGGCTTTTACGTCGCCGGGCTGCATCGGCAGCATGTTCTTGACCGCCTTGCGGCCCAGCGCTTCCTCCATCACCTCGATGAAGCGCATCAGGTCGACCGGCGCGCCATTGCCGATATTGAACACCCGGTGCGGCGCAATCGGGCTGGCGGCCGGGTCGGCCCCCGCCTTTGGGTCCGGCGTGGGAATGCAGTCGGCGGTGCGCAGCACGCCCTCGACGATATCGTCGATATAGGTGAAGTCGCGCCGCATCTCGCCGCCGTTGAAAACGTCGATCGGCCGCCCTTCCATTATCGCCCTGGCGAACAGCATCGGCGCCATGTCCGGTCGGCCCCAGGGCCCGTAGACGGTGAAGAAACGCAGGCCGGTCGCCGGGAAACCGTAAAGATGGGCATAGCAATGGGCCATCAACTCGTTGGCCCGCTTGGTCGCGGCATAGAGGCTGACCGGATGGTCCGCCGCGTCATGTTCCGAGAATGGGATTTTCTCGTTGCTGCCATAGACCGAGCTGGACGAGGCGTAGACCAGATGCTCCACCCCGGCCGCGCGGCATCCTTCCAGAATATTCAGGAAACCGGTCAGATTGCAGTCCGCATAGGCATGCGGATTTTCAATGCTGTAGCGCACGCCAGGTTGGGCCGCCAGGTGAAATACCCTGCCGGGCTTATGTTCCGCGAACAACCGTGCCGTCGCCTCGCGGTCGGCCAGATCGATGCGTGCTTCGGTGAAACCCGGCCGGTCGGCAAGGCGGCCCAGCCGCGCCTGCTTCAGCGTCAGATCGTAATAGGGCGTCAGACAATCGACGCCGACAACCCGCTCGCCGCGATCCAGCAGCCGTAGCGCGATTTCGTTGCCGATAAAGCCGGCCGTTCCGGTAACGAGTATGGTCATTGCCGGGTGAATCTAGCCCGTGGCGCGGGGCAGGGGAAGCGATTAAACCTGAAGACCTTAACGCTGTTCGATGCCCTGGGCCTGTTTTTCCAGGATCGTCGCGTCCATGTCGCGGCCGGTCGCGCGCATGACCGCCGCATAGTTGCGCAGGGTGATGGCGAGGGTGGGATGATCGTCGGGCAGATTGCGCTGCTGAATATCCAGCGCCCGTTGCACCAGCAGTTCCGCCGCTTCGTGCTCGCCGCCCGTCAGTTTCAGCATCGCGATATTGTTCAGCGATATGGCGACATCGGGATGGTCGGGGCCAAGGGCTGCCTCGCGAATGCGCAGTGCCTGCATATATTCCGATTCCGCCTTGTCGCGCCGACCGGTGGCGTTGTGAAGGGCGGCCAGATTGTTCAGGCTGGTCGCCAGCAACGGGTCGGCGGGTTTCAGCGCCGCCTGGCGGATAATGACGACACGTTCCGCCGCTTCCAGCGCTTCCGCCAGGCGGTCTTGTTCCTCATACAGTACCGCCAGATTGTTCAGCGTCATCGCAACATCGGGATGACCGCGGCCCAGTTTCTTTTCGCGAATGACCAGGGATCGCATCAGGGCGGTCTCGGCTTCGCTATATCGGCCCAGCAGCCGGTAAATGTCGCCCAGGCTGTTCAGGGTCGAGGCGGTAATAGCGCTGTCCGCGCCGTACAGATTTTCGCGGATCGCCAGGGCGCGGCGGTACAGCGCTTCGCTGCCGCCATAACGGCCCAGGGCAGTGTAGGCCGTGGCCAGATTGTTCAGGCTGGTCGCCAGCCGCTCATCCACCTTGCCGCTGCGCTCGGCTTCCTCAAGCGCAGCGACGAAGGCGGATTCCGCTTCCTCATATTGTCCGACGCTGTATGCCGACAGTCCGTCCTGGCTGTATTCCTCCCACAGGGTGCTGCGTTCGGCACAGCCCGCAATCAGCGTGGTTGCGAGCAACAGGACGGTTGAGAATTTTGTCACTGGTTGTGTCCTACAGTTTGGTTCGGATTTC
>JAOUMF010000126.1 GCA_029881615.1 Alphaproteobacteria bacterium
GATGGACGATGCGCTGAGCCGGTATCTGCCGGAATCGGCGCGCGCGCCCAATTTCGGCGGCACCAGCGTGTGGGTGCGCGGCCCCGAGGGGCTGGATGCGGCCGTGCTGGCGCGGCAAGCGCTGGAAGAGGGCATCGTCATCGAGCCCGGCCATGTGAATTTCGCCGCCGGGGCCGGGCCGGGTAACTTTTTCAGGCTTGGTTTTTCGGCGATTCCGGAAGAGCGGATCGAGCCGGGTATCCGCCTGCTCGCCGACCTGATTCACGGCGGCAAGGGCGGAAGAGGGTAGCGCGGTCTGGCGCAGTCGATTTGATCGGGTTGGCCCTAACGCCGGTCGGCTGGTTTCGAAAGAATTGGTTGGCTGGCACCGATATAGTATGCGTGGAATGGGTTAAAAAAACTGGGGGAAGGTCATGCGTCTGACGGATTATGAACAGGCCATGCTGGCCGGAAAATTCGGTGAACCGCGAAGGCGGGCGCTGGAACAGCAGATCAAGGTCGGCCGGTTCTTCGATGCCGAGGATTTTGTAGAAATCGCCCAGGTCCATCTGATGGCCGACACCGAATCGCTGGGCGAGGCGGGCGTGGCCTGGCTGGAGGAACTGGCGTCGTTCCCCGAGGAAGAACGCAAGGTGCGCGTGCCCACGGTTACCGACCCGCGCGGCGTCGATTTCGACGCCTATAAGCGGCTCGGCCAGCAGGATGCCTGGGCGGCTCTGGAACAACGGGCCATCGACGCCTTCACGGCGATGCATTTCCTGATGACCGATACCTGCATCAACTACCAGACCATCTTCCCGCCGGCCTTTGGCGAACATGTCGCCTTTGGGGATACGGGATCGACGATCTATGCGAACTCGGTCTGCGGCGCGCGCAGCAATTTCGAGGGCGGGCCGTCGGCGCTGGCCGCGGCGCTGACCGGCCGCACGCCCCGGTATGGCGCCCATCTGGATAGCGGTCGCAAGGGCACCCATCGTTTCGTGGTCAAAGACAGACCGAAAACCCTTAGCGACTGGGGCGCGCTGGGCGGCGTTGTGGGCCGCGCCACCGGGTCTTACTGGACGGTCCCGGTGCTTGAAGGTATCGAAGGGGCGCCGACTTCCGATGAACTGAAGCATTTCGGCGCCGCGCTGGCCAGCTATGGCTCGGTGCCGCTGTTCCATATGATCGGGGTGACACCCGAAGCGCATGATCGGGGCGACGTATTCGACGGCCCAATGCCCGATCCGAAAACTATCGGCCAGGCCGACATCGATACATTCTACGAAGGGTTCGGCCTGCATGAGGACGGCGTGGACGTTGTGGTGTTCGCGGCGCCCCAGCAGTCGCTGGTGGAAATGCAGGCGCTGGCCGGCCTGTTGAAGGGGCGCAAGATCAGCGACAGAACCACGTTGATCGCCGCGACCTCGCCCGAAATCAAGTCCGCTTGCGATCGGCTTGGCCTGACCGCGACCATCGAGGAAGCCGGCGGTATCGTGCTGAAGGGCGTCTGCTTCTATCAGATGTATGCCCGCGAAATCGGCGAGGCCAATGGCTGGAAGCGGTTGCTCACCAATTCGGCCAAGCTGGCCAATATTATCGCGGGCTATGGCTACGAGCCCGTACTGGCGCCGATGGGCAAATGTATCGACGCGGCCTGTGCCGGGAGGATGAGCAAATGAGCGATCGTATTGTCAAAGCCCATGTGGGAATTGGTTCGCCCGTCACGGCAACGGCGCTGGTCGCCAGTGACGATTTCAGCGCCCGCTACGATCTGGATCGTCTTGAAGGCGTGTTCTCGCGGCCGGCGCACAAGCTGTGCGGCGAATCCTATGTGGATAAGATCCTGGTGCTGAATACCGCCAAGGGCGGGGTCGCCACCGCCTGGATGCTGTACGAGATGAAATCGCGCGGCATGGCGCCGGCGGCGCTGCTGCTGAACGCCGCCAATCCGATCATGGCGCAGGGCGCCGCCCTGGCCGATCTGCCCTTCATGGACCGGTTCGAGACGGACATCACGGCCGCGATCAAGAATGGCGACCGGGTTACCGTCGATCCGGTTGCCGGAACGGTCACCATTCACGGCTGATGATTACGGACCACGGGGACGATATCCGATAATGGCATGGATTGGCGCGGCGACCGGACTGGACCTGCTGTCGCTGATGTTTTGCATGACGGCGGTTCTGGTGGCGGCGGTTATTCGCGGATTCAGCGGCTTCGGCCTGTCGGCGCTGGTGGTCAGCAGCATTTCGCTGGTATTGCCGCCGGCCGAAATCGTGCCGATGACGCTGTTGCTGGAAACCGTGGCCAGCCTGCGCATGCTGCCGGCGGTGCGTCATGACCTGGACTGGAAGATCATGGGCGGGTTGGTGGCCGGCGCGGTTCCGGCCGTTCCCGCGGGGGCCTGGCTGCTGGCCAGCCTGCCGGATTCGGCGATGCGTGGCGTGATTTCCCTGCTGGTACTGGGCGCCAGCCTGATGGTGTGGCGGGGCCTTGTTTTTCGCCGCGCGCCGGGTCTTGCCGCGCATGGCGCAACGGGTGCGGTTTCCGGCGGGATGTTCGGGGCCGCGGCGATCGGTGGTCTACCGGTGGTCCTGTATTTGCTCGCCGGGTCGGTGCCGGCCGCGACCACGCGCGCCGTATTGACGCTTTATTTGATGTTGATGGGGCTTTACGGCGCGGCGGTGACCGGCGCCTTCGGGCTGTTATCAGTCGAAAGCCTGTGGCGGGTTATTTTGTTCCTGCCGCCGCTGTTTCTGGGCGTGGCGATTGGCGGCCGGAAGTTTGCCGGCGCGGATCCCGATTCCTATCGGCGTTTCACTTTGGTATTGCTGGTGCTGTTGGCTACCGCCGGGCTGGTTCGTGCGGTATTCGGATAAAGCGGAATGACAGGATCCTGCCGATGTTGAGCAAATTACCTTTCGAATTTCCCGGCTATCTTACCCGGCTGGCAGCGGGATTGCCGCCGCTGCCCATGGCTGTCGTCGGGGCGGGCCACCCCCTGGTGATGGACAGCGCAAGGCGGGCGATGGAAGCAGGTTTCATCGCGCCTGTTCTGATCGGTGACGCGGATGAAATAGCCGCGGCCGCGGGCGAGGCGGGATGGGATATCGCCGGTATTCGCGTGGTTGCCAGCGCGGGCGAGGCAGAGGCTGCGCAAATCGCGGCGGCGCTGGCGCGCAACGGCGAGGTGGCGGCACTGATGAAGGGGCATGTTCATACCGATACGCTGATGCGCGCGATCTTGACGCGCAGTGCCGGCCTGCGGACCGATCGGCGGGTTAGCCATGTTTTCCATATGACGATTCCCGGCCGCGATCGGGTCATGCATATTACCGACGCGGCGGTGAATGTGCATCCGGGAGTGGCGGAAAAGCTGGATATCTTGTCGAATGCGGTCGAACTGGCCCAAAAACTCGGCATGACGGAACCGAAGGTGGCCTTGTTATCGGGTGCGGAAACGGTCAATCCGTCGATGCCCTCCAGCGTCGAGGCGGACGAAGTCGTGCGGCGGGCCAACAATGGCGGGGTAAAGGGCGCTATCGTCGATGGTCCGTTCGGTTTCGACAATGCGGTATCGCCTGAGGCGGCAAGGATCAAGGGCGTGGACAGTCCGGTCGCGGGGCAGGCCGATATTCTGGTGGTGCCGAATCTGGAGGCCGGAAATTTCCTGTTCAAGCAGATGGTCTATTTCATGAGCGCTACCGCGGCCGGTATCGTCATGGGTGCAAAGGTGCCAGTGGTGTTGACCTCGCGCGCCGACCCGCCGGAGGCCCGCCTGGCCGCCGCCGCCATCGCGTCGATCATCGGCAGGCAATAACCCGCTTTTTTAATCGGATAATGTATTTCGCCTTTAGTGATTTTTAACGGGTTGAGTCTACCCTGCTGCATCTTTCATCGGTTCCGCTTTTTTGCAGGGGTATATTGAAGATGCGCAAAATTATTTCAGTTATTGCCGTTTCTCTCGGGGTCGCGTCGGTTGCTACCCCCGCGAAGGCGGATATCGCGGCTGGCGTTGGTGTCAGCACGCTGGGCTACGGGGTCCATGTTGCGACCTCGTTCACGGATTTCATCGCCATTCGCGCCAACGTCAATTTCGGCGATATGGACGTTCCCGGCGTGGATATGTTCGGCAGCACGTTCGGCGGGATCGATTACGATCTGGATGCCAGCTTCGGCACCTACGGCCTGCTGGCTGATTTCCATCCGATGGCCTTGTCGCCGATCGGCGCCGGCCTCGTGGTTTCGGGCGGGATCTACTACAACAACAACAAATTCACGCTGACGGCGGATGTGCCGGTCAGCACGACCATCGGTGGTTACACTTTGACCAGTTCCGCCCGGGTTATCAGCGAATTCAGCTCCGATTCGAAGTGGTCGCCTTATCTGGGAATGGGCTATGACGGTACTTTCCAGGGCTTCGTTCCGGTCAGCTTCTTCCTTACCGGGGGAGTTCTGTTCCAGGGTAGCCCCAGCGTTACGATCACTGAGTCTACGGGGCTGGCGAGTGCGGCTGATCTAGCCGCCGAGGCGGCGCAACTCGAGTCCGACGCGTCCTCCCTGAAATATTATCCGGTTATCGCCATGGGCGTGACGATCAGCTTCTGATCGCGGCCTTTACGGTTATCATGACGGGGCGGCTTCGGGCCGCCCCGTTTTTTTGTGGTTCGCTAAATCGGAGAAATCTTTTTGCGTTTTACAGCCGGTAGTTAAAATTAGTTGACTACGTGCGTTGCGTCACTCACTTGCCGCCGATGCCGGGTCACGGAAAATTCCGGTTGGGTGGCGCGATCGCTCCTTCATGCCGGAAAGGGCGCGCATAATTCAGCAATTTCGACCCCCGCAATATCTTTCCGCCGGCCCTTGGGCGGCTGTATCGGGCGCGCGCGCTTCCAGCGATCTATGGCCCAATTCTTGCAATATTTAAGATAACTCTGTTTCCACCCCTTTTCTCGGGCCGCTATAATCCAATATAATCGGTGGAGTGGTAGCAATCGGGTTTACGGAATGGCCGACAAGGATCGCAACGGCGGAAACGAACCAGGCACGGGGGTTGTCGTGCGCCCGCGCGCGAAAACCAAGAAGCCGTCCATGTACAAGGTCCTCATGCTGAATGACGATTATACGCCTATGGCGTTCGTTGTTGACGTACTGGAAAGGTTTTTCGGTAAGAGTATAGAGGAGGCGAACAGAATCATGTGGCATGTCCATAACCGGGGGGTCGGCATATGCGGCGTGTTCACATACGAGATCGCCGAGACGAAAGTGAACCTGGTCATGGACTTTGCACAGGAAAATGGCCACCCACTGCAATGTACGCTTGAAAAGGAATGACTGGAGTGCCTTCCCAGAATTTAGAGGAAACCGTCCGCCGAGCCGTCGCCCACGCAAGTGAGCGCAGGCACGAATTCGTCACGCTGGAGCATTTGTTGCTGTCCTTGACCGAGGATCAGGACGCGGTAGCCGTGCTGCGCGCCTGTGGCATCGATCTCGACAAGCTGCGCGATGACCTGGTTACATATCTCGATCATGATCTGGAATACCTGACCACCGATATGTTGGCCGACCCGCGAACAACGGACAGTTTCAACCGTGCCCTGCAACGCGCCGTTATTCATGTTCAGTCATCGGGTCGCGAGGAAGTTACCGGGGCCAACGTGCTGGTCGCTATCTTCTCGGAACGCGAAAGCAATGCCGTCTATTATCTGCAAGAGCAGGATATGACGCGCTTCGACGCGGTCAATTATATCAGTCACGGCATTGCCAAGGAGCCGGGCCTTAGCGTGACCCGCGGCGTCGAAGGCGTGGACGAGGACATTTCCGAAGAACGCGTGAATCGCAAAGGCACCGAGGCGCTGGACGCTTATTGCGTCAACCTTAATGTCAAGGCTTCGAAGGGCAAGATCGATCCGTTGATCGGCCGCCATGAAGAGGTCGACCGGACGATTCAGGTGCTCTGCCGTCGTCAGAAGAATAATCCGCTTTATGTCGGCGAGCCCGGTGTTGGCAAGACCGCGATCGCCGAGGGACTGGCGCGTCGCATCGTCAATGGCGAGGTGCCGGACGTTCTGAAAAGCGCCACGATCTATTCGCTGGATATGGGGTCGCTGCTGGCCGGCACCCGCTATCGCGGCGATTTCGAGGAACGGCTGAAGGCCGTGCTGCGCGAGATGGAGGAACTGGAAGGCGCGGTTCTGTTCATCGATGAAATCCATACCGTGATCGGTGCCGGCGCAACCAGCGGCGGCGCGATGGATGCGTCCAACCTGCTGAAGCCGTCGCTGGCCAGCGGTTCGCTGCGCTGCATCGGTTCAACGACATACAAGGAATTCCGCAATCACTTCGAGAAGGATCGCGCGCTGGTTCGGCGCTTTCAGAAAATCGATGTGGTGGAGCCGTCGATCGACGATACGGTGAAGATTCTCAAGGGTCTGAAACCCTATTACGAAAAGCATCACAATATCCGCTATACCGGCGAAGCCATTCGTGCCGCCGTGGAACTGGCGGCCCGCTATATCCATGACCGCAAGTTGCCGGACAAGGCGATCGACGTGATCGACGAGGTCGGTGCGGCGCAGATGCTGTTGCCGGAATCGCGGCGCAAGAAAACCATCTCGATCAAGGATGTCGAGGCCGTGGTCGCCAAGATCGCCAGAATACCGCCGAAAACGGTATCGAAGGACGATAGCCAGGCCTTG
>JAOUMF010000127.1 GCA_029881615.1 Alphaproteobacteria bacterium
GTTTCGGGCCACGCCGCCTTCGTCGCCGACGTCACCAAGCGTGCGGATTTCCTCAATCTGTTCCTCGCCTTCGGAACCATGCCGGAACAGGATGAGATCGACGCCGACTTTACCCTGGCCGAACGCGCCATCGCCGTGAACTATACCGGTGCGCTCTCGGTGCTGCACCGTCTGGCCCCGTATATCGAGGAACAGGGCGACGGCCATGTGGTGGTACTCAGTTCAGTCGCCGGCGATCGTGGGAGGCTGAAGAACTATGTTTACGGTTCGGCCAAGGCCGGCCTGAACACCTACCTGCAGGGCCTGCGCGCGCGCCTGTTCCGCAAGGGCGTCTCGGTCACCACGATCAAGCCCGGCTTCATGGACACCGACATGACCTGGGGCATCGAGGGCATGTTCCTGGTCGCCAGCCCCGACAAGGCCGCCCGCGCCTGCCTGAAGGCCGCGAAAAAACGCCGCCACGTGGTCTACGTCCCGTTCTTCTGGTGGGGCATCATGAACATCATTCGCCACATTCCGGAGTTCATCTTCAAGAAGATGAATATTTAGATCGTTGGGCGAAGCTGCCGCTGCGGGGGCTTCCCTTTTTCGAATCCTTCGCTAGAGTCCCTGTTTAAATAGCGGGCCCTTCGGCCCGACGCGCGGAACTATCCAGAGGGATCCATGAAGATTTCATTCGCCGAACCTGTCCTGCCCGCCAAGGGCGCCGTTGTCGTGCTGGTTGAGGAGGGCAAGAAGCTGTCTTCCGCCGCCAAGGAGTTGGACAAGCAGACCAAGGGCGCGGTCACGCGCGCCATCGGGGCCAGCAAGTTCGAGGGAAAGAAAGGGCAGACTCTGGAAATCCTGGCGCCGGCGGGCAGCGACCTCGACCGCATCCTGTTGGCGGGAACCGGCAAGGAATTTGACGAACTGGAACAGCAGGCGCTGGGCGGGAACCTGGTCGGCAAGCTGTTGAGTTCGGGCTCGACCGAGGTCACGGCGATCGTCGACGCCGGCACGAAGGACCTGGCGACGGCGGCGGCCAATGTGGCGCTGGGGGCGCGGCTGGCGAGCTACCGCTTCGACAAATACCAGACCAAGCAGAAAGACAACGATAACGGCAAGCCGACGCTGAAGTCGGTGACGGTCGGGGTTGCCGATTCGGCCGCCGCCAGGAAGACCTATGGCCCGATGGACAAGATCGCCGACGGCGTATTTTTTACCCGCGACCTGGTGTCCGAACCCGGTAATGTGATCTATCCCGAAACCCTGGCCGCGCAGTGCAAGGAACTCACCAAGCTGGGCGTCAAGGTGGAGATCCTGGACGAGAAGGCGATGGCCAAGCTCGGCATGCATGCTCTGCTGGGTGTGGGGCAGGGGTCGGAACGCGAGTCCCGCACCGTTGTGATGAGCTGGGATGGCGGTGCGAAGTCGGATCAGCCGGTGGCCTTCGTTGGCAAGGGCGTGACGTTCGATTCCGGCGGCATCTCGCTGAAACCCGGGCCCGGCATGGAAGAAATGAAATGGGACATGGGCGGTTCCGGTACCGTCATCGGCCTGATGAAGGCGCTGGCCGGCCGCAAGGCGAAGGTCAATGTCGTGGGGCTTGTCGGGTTGGTGGAAAACATGCCCGATGGCAAGGCCCAGCGCCCCGGCGATATCGTGACATCGATGTCCGGCCAGACCATTGAAATCCATAACACCGATGCCGAGGGCCGGCTCGTGCTGGCCGATGTGCTGTGGTATTGCCAGGACCGGTTCAAGCCGCAATTCATGGTCGATCTGGCGACCCTGACCGGCGCCATCATCATCGGTCTGGGCCATGAATATGCCGGAATGTTCGCCAATGACGACAAGCTTTCCGATCAGCTTTTCGCCGCGGGAACGGCGACCGGCGAGAAAGTCTGGCGCATGCCGCTGCATGACAATTACGACAAGAAAATCAAGTCGGACGCCGCCGACATGAAGAATATCGGCGGCCGCGACGCTGGCTCGATCACCGCCGCCCAGTTCTTGCAGCGTTTCGTCAACAAGACGCCCTGGGTGCATCTCGATATTGCCGGCATGGCCTGGTCGAAAGAGGCCAAGCCGACCGTCCCGAAGGGCGCCACCGGCTTCGGCGTGCGCCTGCTGGACCGCTTCGTCGCCGATAATTACGAGAAATAGGCGGCTGGGCGGAATCCGTGGCCGAAATCCGCTTCTACCATCTCGAACGCAGCTCGCTGGAACAGGTGCTGCCGAAAATGCTGTTGATGTCCCTGCAGCGCGATTGGCGGGCGGTGGTGATTGCGCCTTCGGACGGGAAGGTGGAGGCGCTCAATACACTGCTCTGGGTTTATGACAAGGAAGGTTTCCTGCCGCACGGCACCAAGAAGGAAGGCCGCGCCGATCAACAGCTGGTCTGGCTGACCACCGACGAGGAAAACCCCAACGGCGCCCATGTCGCCTTTCTGGTGGACGGGGCGGAACTCGCCGATCCGGGGAAATTCGAACTCTGCTGTGAGATGTTCGACGGCGGCAATGACGAAGCCGTCCAGCGCGCCCGCGCCCATTGGAAAACTTGGAAAGCCGCCGGCCACGAGGTCACCTACTGGCAACAGACCGACAAGGGCTGGGAAAAGAAGGCTTAGGGTCGGTTATCCGCCCGGGACATCGTGCGGTTCCGGTCCGGAGCCCTGGACGGTGGAGACCGTCAGGGGGGCGTCTTTGGCGCTGGCCAGACCCTTCCAGTCCTTTCTTGCCGCTGGTGAGCCATTGCGTTCGCAAAGCTTCCGGTCGTTACGGACCATCGATTCTATTATGCGGCAATCTCGCCCGGTCGCGGCATCCATGGCGTGTTCGCCAAGGCCCTTGCCGGTCGCGGCCGTGGAAATAAGAGAGCCGGCGGTGCTCAATTCGGCAAATGTCAGTCCGGCGAAAATTGGTGCACCGCAACCCGATAGGGCAAGGGCGCAAAACAAAGACACGGCGACGATGGCGGCACGGCGATGCATGGGCGAGTCTCCTCCTGCACCTCCATATAGTTATCAAATGATTACTTGTCCATTTGAAGACCTATGACTGGCGACGATATCGGGATTGTTGTGTGGCCGAAAACGCGAAAGCCGTATGATTAACAACGAGTATTTGCATTGGGCGGATTTGTGGGATCAGTCAATGTTCAGACCCAGCGGAAAACCGAGACCCCGTAAATAATCGATATGATCAGCGCGCCCCAAAGCGGGGTGCCCATGACGCCCAGCCAACCCAGAAAAATGAAGGCGCTGCCCAGAAGGGTAATAAACAGCCGGTCGCCACGCGTGGTATCCAGCCCCAGGACACCACGGCGCGGATTGCCGCCGGGGCTGCGCCATTCCCACACGCCCATGGTGACAAGCGCCAGTAATATGAAAGTGAAGAAGGCCGCGGTGGGCCAGGTCCAGGCCATCCAGGATAAACCCATTTTGGTTCTCCTCCCTCTATACGCGGCCGAGGGCGAAGCCCTTGGCGATGTAGTTACGCACGAAATAGATCACAAAGGCGCCGGGCACGATGGTCAACGTCCCCGCCGCCGCCAGCAATCCCAGCTCGTAGCCGGACGTGCTGGCCGTCCTGGTCATGGTGGCGGCGATCGGCTTGGCCACCACGGCGGTCAGGGTCTTGGCCAATAGCAGTTCGACCCAAGAGAACATGAAACAGAAGAAGGCCGCCACGCCGATGCCCGCCGCGATGGTGGGCATGAATATCCGCAGGAAGAATCGCCAGAATGGATAGCCGTCGACATAGGCGGTCTCGTCCAGTTCCTTCGGTACGCCGGACATGAAACCCTCCAAAATCCAGACCGCCAGCGGAATGTTGAACAGCGTATGGGCCAGCGCCACGGCGATATGTGTATCGAACAGATTGACGGCCGAATATAGCTGGAAGAAGGGAAGCGCGAATACCGCCGGCGGCGCCATGCGATTGGTCAGCAGCCAGAAGAACAGATGCTTGTCGCCGAGGAAACGGTAGCGCGAGAAGGCGTAGGCCGCCGGCAGCGCGGCCGTAACCGATATCGCCGTATTCAGTAGCACATAGGCCAGCGAGTTGAAGTAGCCATTATACCAGGTGGAATCGGTGAATATCTTCTCATAGTTTTCGAGCGTGAAATTTTGCGGCCACAGGGTAAAGACGTTGAGAATCTCGTTCGTCGTTTTGAACGACATATTCACCAGCCAATAGATCGGCAGCATCAGGAACAGGATATACAGGGTCGGCGCCAGCCAGGTTGCTTTTCTCATCACTGGTCCTCGTTGCGCATCATCAGGGTATAGAAGATCCAGCTCAGCAGCAGGACGATCATGAAGTAGATCAGCGACATCGCCGCCGCCGGACCAAGGTCGAACTGGCCCAGCGCGATCTTTACAAGGTCGATCGACAGGAATGTCGTTGTATTGCCGGGTCCGCCGCCGGTCAGCACGAAGGGCTCTGTATAGATCATGAAGCTGTCCATGAAGCGCAGCAGGATGGCGATGGTCAGCACGCGCTTCATCTTCGGCAGTTGGATATGGCGGAAGACAGCCCAGCCGCTGGCGCCGTCGATCTTCGCCGCCTGATAATAGGCGTCGGGGATCGAGCGCAGCCCGGCATAGGCCAGCAGAACCACCAGCGACGTCCAGTGCCAGACATCCATCAGGATGGTGGTGAACCAGGCCGCCAAGGGTTGCTGGGTGAAGTTGTAGTCGATCCCCATGGCGTTGATGCCGCGTCCCAGCAGCCCGATGTCGGGCAGCGCAAAGATGTTCCACGTTGCGCCAACCACGTTCCAGGGAATCAGCAGCGGCATGGCCATGAATACCAGGCAGACGGATACCCAGGGGCCTCTGCGCGGCATTGTCAGCGCGATGGCGACGCCAAGCGGCACCTCAATCGCCAGAATGATGCCGGTAAAGCTTAACTGCCGCAGCAGCGATGCGTGGAAGCGCTCGGAATGCAGCACTTGCTCGAACCAGCCCACACCCTCCCAGAAGAAGACATTGTCGCCGAAGGTTTCCTGTACCGAGTAATTGACCACCGTCATCAGCGGGATCAGCGCGTTGAAGGCGACAAGGATCACAACCGGCAGAACGAACAGCCATGCCTTCGGGTTATATGTTTTGGTGGCCATGATGCTTTCCCCCTCAACCGACCATCCAGCCATCCGCATAAACCTGCGTATGGCCGGGGTCGAAACGAATATGGGCGCCCTCGGAAGGCAGTTCCTGGCCTTCGGGCGCCAGCAGCTTGATCGAATGGTCGCCATGGCGGGTATCGACGATGCTGAAGCGCCCGGCGTCGCTGACCCGGACGATTTCAACGGGGATGCCTTCCGGTGCGAAAGTCACGAATTCCGGCCGGACGCCGATCTCCAGCCTTTCGCCGCCGGGCCGATGGGCGATCGGCTGGGATGTCGGTACCGTTATGCCGCCGAAAAGGGGCGAGCCGCCTTCCAGTTCGCAGGGCAAGACATTCATCCCCGGCGAGCCGATGAAATGGCCGACAAAGGTATGGCGCGGGCGTTCGAACAGTTCGACCGGGGTGCCGATCTGCACCACGGTTCCCTCATGCATTACGACTACCTGGTCGGCGAAGGTCAGCGCTTCTGTCTGGTCATGGGTGACGTAAATCATGGTCGTGCCGACGCGCTGATGCAGTTCCTTCAGTTTCGACCGCAGCACCCATTTCAGATGCGGGTCGATCACCGTCAGCGGTTCATCGAACAGGATTGCGCTGACGTCGTCGCGCACCAGTCCACGGCCCAGCGAAATCTTCTGCTTGCCGTCCGCCGTCAGGCCCGAAGCCCGGTTGGTGAGCATGCCGTCCAGCTCCAGCATCGTGGCGATTTCGCGTACACGCCGATCCACATCGTCTTCGGAAACGCCCCTGTTACGCAGGGGGAAGGCCAGATTGTCGTAAACGCTCATGGTGTCGTAGACGACCGGGAACTGAAACACCTGTGCGATATTGCGCCGGTCGGGCGGCACATTCGTGACGTCTTTGTCGCCGAACCATACCGTGCCCTCGGTCGGTGCCAGCAGGCCGGAAATGATATTCAACAGGGTTGTCTTGCCACAGCCCGACGGGCCCAGCAGCGCATAGGCGCCGCCGTCCGACCAATCGACGCTCATGGTTTTGAGTGCCCAGTCGGCATCTGCCGCCGGGTTGGCGAGGTAGCTATGACGCATGTTTTTCAGGCTTATTTTTGACATCAGGCAGCCAACCTCTTGTTATCGTGGCCGAAATACATGCATTTTTCCGTATCGACATAGAAGGTCGCGCGGTCGCCGACTTTGAACGGATGGATTCCGTGCGATTGCGATATCCAGGTGCCGCCGCCAAGTTCAAAATGCACGACGCTTTCCGATCCGCTCAATTCAGTCACCAGAACCTTGCCTTCGACCCGCACCAGATCTTCGCCGTGTTCGACCGGGCTTATATGATGCGGGCGAATGGCCACGATATAGGGCCCGTCGCTTAGGCCCTGCTGGCTTTCGTCGACTTGCCAGCTTATCTGGTCATCCAATATGAACCGGTCGCCCTGTTTCGTGACGGCCGCGCTATTGATCGGCGGGTCGGAAAACACCATCGCGGACACCAGATCCCGCGGTTCGCGATAGACCATCGGGGTCTCACCGAATTGGGTGATGCGGCCTTCATGCAGGGTTGCCGTATGGCCGCCCAGCAATAGCGACTCCGTTCGCTC
>JAOUMF010000128.1 GCA_029881615.1 Alphaproteobacteria bacterium
GTGATACGGTACGCACGATCGAACCGTCCGCGCCAATAAACGTGGCGACGTTGCCCGCCCGCGAGGAGGTAGAGCAATTGCCGGTGGATGGCCGGCCGAACATTTTCATCCAGGCTGGGGCCTTTCGTGACTTTGTCAACGCCAATCGCCTGCGCGCGCGCCTGACCACGCTGGGGCATCCAGTCAAAGTTTCGCAGGTTTACGTAACCAACCAGCCGTTTTTCCGGGTTCGACTGGGACCGCTAGGCAATGTCGAAGATGCCGACCGGGCATTGGCACGGGTCGTGGATCTGGGATATCCGAACGCCCAGATTGTCATCGACTGAATATGATCTATTAAGATAGAGAGTTATGGCAGCGATATGAAATACCAACAACTTCTCGTCAGAATATGGCTCCTGGCCATTGCCGTCACCGGTTTTGTTATCGAACCGGCCACGGCATTGGAAACCACGGCCAAACAGGCAATCATCATCGATTACGACACCGGCGCCGTACTGTTCGCCAAAAATGCCGACGAAGCCGTTGGACCGGCGTCAATGACCAAGATGATGACGATCTACCTGCTGTTCGAGCGGTTGAAGGATGGAAGGCTGTCGCTGGAAAGCGAACTGCGGGTCAGCAAAAAGGCCTGGAAGATGGGTGGCTCGAAAATGTGGGTCGAGGTCGGCAAGACGGTCAAGGTCGAAGATCTGATCCGCGGCATCGTCGTGCAATCGGGCAATGACGCCACCATTGTGGTGGCCGAGGGGCTGGCCGGCACGGAAGAGGCATTCGCGGAAGAAATGACGAACAAGGCCAGGGCGTTGGGAATGGAACATACCAGCTTCAGGAATGCCAGCGGCTGGCCAGCCGACGATCATTATACGACCGTGCGAGACATCTCGACATTGGCGATGGCCACGATCCGCGATTTTCCGGAACTGTATCATTATTACTCTGAAAAAGAGTTCACCTACAGCAAGATCAAGCAACCCAACCGTAACCCGCTGCTTTACAAAAACATCGGCGCGGACGGTCTGAAAACCGGCCATACCGAGGAATCAGGGTACGGCGTGGCCGGCTCGGCCATACGCGACGGCCGCCGTATTGTGGTGGTGGCGCACGGCATGGGTTCCATGGCTGAACGCAGCGAACAGTCGGAAAGGCTGATTTCGTGGGCCTTCCGCGAATGGGGCCAGTACAGCCTGTTTGAGTCGGGTGAAACGGTCACACAGGTTCCGGTCTGGCTGGGCGTCGGCAAAACCGTGCCCGTCGTGGTGCACGACAAACTGCTGGTATCCATACCGCGCGCGACACGCAGGGGTATGAAGGTGAAGGTCGTTCATCGCGAGGCGGTGCCCGCGCCCATCGCCCGGGGTGACGAAATCGCCAAACTTGTCGTGTCGGCAAAGGGCATGGACGATATAGAGGTTCCGCTTTATGCGGGGGCGGATATGCAACAGGCAGGTTTCTTCGGGCATATCGGCGCGGCTTTCTCCTATTTTCTGCACGGGGCCGGCGGTTGATCGGACGAAACCGATGACGGACGATACGCCCGGTCGCTTCATAACGCTGGAAGGCGGGGAAGGGGGCGGTAAATCCACCCAGGCCAAGCGTCTGGCTGCCGTCCTGAAAGGCACGCCCGGCGAGATCCTGCTGACCAGGGAACCAGGCGGTTCCCCGGGCGCGGAACAAATTCGCGGACTGCTGGTCGACGGCGAGGTGCATCGCTGGGACGCGATCACCGAGACCTTCCTGCATTTCGCGGCGCGCCGCGATCATCTGGTAAATACCGTACAGCCCGCGCTGGCGCGCGGCGATTGGGTCATTTCCGACCGTTTCGCCGATTCCACCATGGCCTATCAGGGTTATGGACATGGCGTGGACAAGGACGCAATCGCCGAACTGTACCGAATTTGCGTCGGCGACCTGAAACCCGACCTGACATTGATCCTGGACCTGCCGGTCGAGGCCGGGCTGGCCCGCGCGGCCGGGCGCGGTGGTGGCGAGGATCGGTATGAGCGCATGGATGTCTCTTTCCACGAACGCCTGCGCCAGGGTTTCCTTGAAATCGCCCGACTGGATCCCGCGCGTTGCGTGGTTATCGACGCCACCGGGGATGAAGATGCGGTCCACGCACAAATTATCGCTGCCGTTCGGTCGCGCCTGGCGTTACCATCGGCCTCATGACGGACACCACCGTAACAACCGGCCCACGTGGGACAATGCAGCTTTTCGGTCATGAATCGGCCGAAAAGACGTTCCTGGAATCATGGAATTCCGGTCGCATGCCCCATGCCTGGCTGATTACCGGACGCCACGGAATCGGTAAGGCCACGCTGGCTTACCGGGTTGCGCGATTCGTCCTGTCGCAGAGAATGGGGCAGGGCGGTGGACTGTTTGGCGAAGAGGCGATGCCTGCCGACAGTCTCGATACCGATCCCACCCATCCGGTTTGTCGCCAGATTACCGCCAGCGGGCACCCGGACATGCTGACCATCGAACGGTCAATCAACCCAAGCACCAAGAAACTGCGAGGCGAGATTGTCGTTGACGACGTGAAGCGGCTGTCCTCCTTCCTGTCGCTCACCACCTCGGCCGGTGAATGGCGGGTCGTGATCGTGGACGCCGCCGACGAAATGAACCGGAACGCCGCCAATGCGCTGCTGAAAGGGTTGGAGGAACCGCCTTCCAGCACCCTGTTCCTGCTGGTCAGCCATGCGCCCGGGCGACTGCTGCCGACCATACGGTCGCGTTGCCGTACACTCAATTTGTCGCCACTGCCCGATGCGACGGTGATCGACCTGCTGGCCCATCATGCGCCCGACCTGCCGGCGGCCGACGCCAGTGCGCTCGCCGGGCTGGCCCAGGGTAGCATCGGCGAGGCGCTGACCCTGGCCGATGCCGGTGGGCTGGAACTGTATCGCGATATGGTCGGGCTGTTTGCTCAGTTGGGCCGGCTGGATATCAAGGCGGTCCATGGGCTGGGCGCAAAACTGGGACGGCCCGGCGCCGAGGATGGCTTTCGTATGCTGGCGCGCCTGGTGGACCGCTGGTTGGCCGGCATGCTGCTGGCCGGGGCGCGCGGCAACAGCCCTCGGGAAATCATCGAGGGAGAAGGGGAGACCGCAAGGCGCCTCTGGGCCCGCGGCGGGCTTGCGAACTGGCTTGAGGTATGGGAAAAGGTGACCCGCCTGTTTTCGCAGGCAGATCGCGCCAATCTCGACCGCAAGCAGGTCGTGATCAGCGCCTTTCTTATGCTGGAAGCGGCCGCGCGGGGCTGATCCCGACAAGTTTAGCTGAAGCGATTACCCGGAGAGCCGCTATGGCCGCTGACAAGACCTATTACATCACCACGCCGATCTATTACGTAAACGACGCGCCCCATATCGGCCATGCCTATACGACGCTGGCCTGCGACGTGCTGGCGCGCTTCAAGCGACTGGACGGCTACGACGTCCATTTCCTGACCGGCACCGACGAGCATGGCCAGAAGGTCGAAAAGGCCGCCGATGCCGCTGGCGTCGACCCGCAGGCATTCACCGACAAGGTTTCAACGAATTTCCGCGACCTTGCCGCGGCCATGGGCTTCAGCAATAACGACTTTATCCGCACCACCGAGGAACGGCACAAGCGCTCTACCCAGGCGATCTGGAAGGCGCTGGCCGATAACGGGCATATCTACCTGGGCAGCTATGCCGGCTGGTATGCGGTGCGCGACGAGGCCTTCTACACCGAAACGGAACTGGAAAAACTGCCCGACGGCACGCGGATATCCAAGGCCTCCGGCGCTACGGTGGAATGGGTCGAGGAACCCAGCTACTTTTTTGACCTATCGAAATGGCAGGACAAGCTTCTTGATTTTTATGAGAAAAATCCGGATTTCATCCTGCCGGAATCGCGCCGTAACGAGGTTGTCAGCTTTGTGAAATCGGGTCTGAGGGATCTGTCGGTTTCGCGCACCACCTTCAAATGGGGTGTTCCGGTGCCGGGCGACGAAGACCACATCATGTATGTCTGGCTGGACGCGCTGACCAACTACATCACCGCCGTCGGATATCCCGATGTGGACGCCGATATGTACCAACGTTACTGGCCGGCCGATCTGCATATGGTCGGCAAGGACATCCTTCGTTTCCACGCGGTCTACTGGCCGGCCTTCCTGATGGGCGCCGGGCTGGAACCGCCGAAACGGGTCTTCGCCCATGGCTGGTGGACCAATGAAGGCCAGAAGATTTCCAAATCGCTGGGCAATGTCATCGAGCCCAATGCACTGATCCAGCAATACGGGCTTGATCCCGTGCGTTATTTCCTGCTGCGCGAAGTGCCGTTCGGCAATGACGGGGATTTCTCGCACCGGGCGATGGTTGGCCGTATAAATGGCGACCTGGCCAACGATCTGGGAAATCTGTGCCAGCGCGTGCTGTCGATGATTGCCAAGAACTGCGACGGCAAGGTTCCCGATCCGGCGGGACGCGAGGATGCCGTCGACGCCGCGCTGATGGACCAGGCGGCCGCCACGCTGGACCGTGTGCGCGCGGAGTTTGACGTTCAGTCCTTTCACAACGCGCTCACGACGATCTGGGAGGTCGTTGGCGAAGCCAATCGCTATGTCGACACACAAGCACCCTGGGCGCTGCGCAAGACCGATATGGAACGCATGCAGGCGGTGCTCTATGCGCTGGCCGAAACCATCCGGCGGATTGCCATCGTGCTGCAACCGGTCATGCCGGGCGCCGCCGCGACCATTCTCGACCAACTGGCGGTCGATGCCGACCAGCGAGCATTTATCAATGTGGGCCGCAAGGAACTCAAACCGGGAACCCCGTTGCCCAAACCACAGCCGGTGTTTCCGCGCTATGTCGAGGAAGAGACAGAGTAGGGCAGCGTAATGTTTCTGGTAGACAGCCACTGCCATCTCGATTTTCGCGACTTCGAGGACGAGCTGGACGAGGTGGTAGAGCGCGCGCACGAAGCCGGGGTCGGCACGATGGTGACGATCTGCACGCACCTCAGCCGTTTCGATCGGGTCCGGGCCATTGCCGAGCGCTATGATAACATCTGGTGCTCGGCCGGGGTTCATCCCCATGAGGCCGACTCCGAGGGAGAAGCCGCAACGGTAGAGGCCCTGGTAGCACTGGCCGCCGACCCGCTGGTGGTGGGGATCGGCGAGACCGGGCTGGATTTCTATTACGAACACAGCGCCCGCGATCGCCAGGTAGCCAGCTTCCGCAATCATATCACCGCGGCGCGCGAAACCGGTCTTCCCCTGATCGTCCATACCCGCGACGCAGACAAGGAAACCGTCGATATTCTTACCGAAGAATATGCGAACGGCCCGTTTACCGGGCTCATCCACTGCTTCAGCACGTCACCGTATATGGCTGAAAAAGCATTGGAAATTGGATTTTATATTTCGCTCTCCGGGATCATAACCTTCAAGGCGGCTGAGGAACTTAGAGAGACAGTTCGAGGTCTCCCGCTCGATCGTCTACTAGTAGAGACTGACGCGCCATATCTGGCCCCGGTGCCAAAACGCGGCAAGCGCAACGAGCCATCTTTCGTCGCCCATACAGGGGCCATGCTGGCCGAGCTGAAACAAATCGAATTGGACGAAGTGGCCCGCGTTACGACCCACAATTTCTTCCAAATCTTCTCAAAGGCGGAAAGACCAACATGAGCGACCTGAAGGTCACGGTCCTTGGCAGCGGCGCATCAGGCGGCGTTCCGCTGATCGGTAATGAATGGGGCGTTTGTGACCCCAAAGAACCAAAAAATCGCCGCCGGCGTTGCTCTATCCTAATCCAGTCCGCCGAAACCACGGTACTGGTGGATGCATCGCCAGACTGCCGCGCACAGCTGCTGGATGCTGGAGTCGAACGCCTGGACGCGATCATATTCACCCACGCACATGCCGACCATATCCATGGCATCGACGACCTGCGCTGGGTCAATGTCGCCATGGGGGCCGTGATACCGGCTTACGGCAATGAAATCACCCTGGAACAGATCAACACCAGATTTGGCTATGTTTTCACGCCGCTGGATGAAAAAAAATCCCGGAACTACTTCTATAAGCCCTGTCTGGACCCGATACCGGTGCATGATACCGCGCGGATCGGAGACATTGATTTCCAGTTCTTTACCCAGGATCACGGCTTCAGCAACACACTGGGCATGAGAGTAGGGGATTTCGCCTATTCGGTCGATGTTGTCGAGTTGGACGACGACGCGTTCAACATACTGGAAGGCGTCAAGATCTGGCTCGTTGCATGCCTCGGCCCGAAGCCACACCCGACGCATGCCCATGTGGACAAGGTTATCGGCTGGACCCAGAGACTTCGGCCGGAACAGACCTGGCTGACTCACATGAGCCATCTTCTGGATTACCACACCTTAACGGTTGAACTTCCAGACCATATTCATCCTGCGTATGATGGTTTGTCCATAAACATCTGATTCAGATTTATTAATTCGACTTTAAAAGTGAATTATCAGTAGCGATTTCCGCCGTTTTCCCTGTCTTTTATTTTCCATAATATACATTATGCGATTTAGAATAGAATGGATTACACCGCAAATTTCGAGCTGAAAATGCCATGACCGAACAGACCGGCCGGACACAGCCTCGCCACGCGCCCTCTCAGTCCAAGC
>JAOUMF010000129.1 GCA_029881615.1 Alphaproteobacteria bacterium
GCTGCCCGTCACCATCCATCGTCGCGACAACACCGGCGCCCCGTTCGATCGCCCGCCGCATCCCCTTGACGAGACTGCCGGCCTTGCCAGCATTTACGCCGTTACGCAGCAGTTCAATGGAATATTCACTCGCAATCGCCGCTGTTTCGTCAACAGACCCATCGTCGACGACGATTGCCTGGGCGCCCGTCCGCAAACAACGTTCGATAACACCGCCGATGGTCGCCGCTTCGTTATAGGCGGGAATAACGATAATGACAGTGGACGTCATGAAGCTCTTTTTTCCTGCAATTCCCGCGCCGCGCCGATGTGCAACATAACCGAAACACACCCATTGTGAACCCGAAATTGGTCGGATCCGTAACCGTTGATGAACGTTGGTAATTTGTTCTTTACCGGGGATGCGTTAGACTCCCGATCATGATCGAGTCGACGCTTGCACATGGTACTGATTGATGAAACAGAAATTTTCGGCCCTCCCGTGGATTATCGCTATGACGCTTGGCGCGGCTGCCTGTTCATCGCCCTCATTGGAGGATCGGCTTAATCCGGCACCTCCGCCATGGTCCGTTGGCGCTTCCACCCCCAGCGATTTATCTTCGTCGCAGCAAGCCAACCCGCGCATCGTAAAGGGGTCACCCGGCCTGCAGTGCGTTCCCTATGCGCGCGAAAAATCGGGCATTCCAATTCGCGGCGATGCCTGGACATGGTGGAATCAGGCCAAGGGGAAATACCAACGTTCGGGCCGGCCGGCGGTGGGCGCTGTCCTTGTCGTTAGCAAGACAAAGAAGAACAAATACGGCCATCTGGCCGTGGTGACCCGCATCGTCAGCGACCGTGAAATCATCGTTAATCACGCCAACTGGCTGAACAAGGGAAAGATTCATCTGGACTCGCCGGTGCGTGACGTATCCCCCGGCAACGACTGGTCGGCGGTCAAGTTCTGGTACACGCCGGGTAATGTGCTGGGCAAAAGTGCCTATCCGGTTAGCGGATTCATCTATCCCAAGAACGTGGTTGCCACGAGTAACTAGAATTCCTAATCGCGTCTCCCCTGACAGTCGGAAGACATGTTCGCGGCATTGCCACGATATGTTTCGCCCAACTCTTCCAACAATTTCCGGGTTCTACCGCAGCACAGGGAATAATGTATCGTCTTGCCTTCACGACGGGATTCGACAATGCCATCGGCGCGCAAACGGGCCAACTGTTGTGAAACCGTCGGCTGACGCGCACCGGTCAACGCTTCAATTTCGCTAACCGATTTTTCCCCATCGGCCAACAAACAAAGAATCATGAGCCGGTTTTCATTCGCAATGGAGCGAAGCAGGGTATTAGCTTCACCAACCTTATCCCACAGTATGCCGAATCCGGAATCACTGCTAATTCCATTTATATTATTCATGCTGCCCTCACCCAGCAGGCGAGTACGGTCAAACGCACCACGCCAAACCGCCACCCACCTATCACTCGATCAAGCCCATCCCCAAGGACATGCTTGCCGAGGACGATAAATCATTCATATTCAACCGCAAACGAGGTTATTCATGCCAGAATTGGCGCTATGACATTAATATTCCGCCGCGACGGGATTATTTACCCAAGAATTGGCGTCATGATAACTCACGCGACCAGCCCCGACCCAGTTATTCATTCACAATACCATATGTGAACAAACTGGCGAGGGAAACCTTTAAAAATCCAGATCCCCTTGCACGGCCTCTATCCCAGCGCGGGCACACCCATCATCCGCGGTTCCCCCCGGCGCGCCCGATACGCCAACACCCCCCACCAGGTCTCCCGCAGCACGCACCATCACCCCGCCACCAACCATCATCGCTTCATCCACGAAACGCACGCCGGACGCTTCCTTACCGGCCTGCGTTTCCTCCGCCATCGCCTGTGTGTCGGTGCGAAACGACACTGCCGTCCAAGCCTTGCGACGGGCCGTTTCAGGTGTATGCGCCCCGGCGTAACGGTCGCGTATCAGTATCTGGAGAACCCCGGACCGATCCACGACGGCCACCGCAACCTGATAGCCTTTTTCCCGACAGTCGGCCAGCGCGGCCCGGGCGACCGTCAAAGCCGTCTCCGGTGTCATGCTTTTAAGCGAAACCAGCATTTCGCCCTCGGCCCAGACCGGCGGCGCATAAATTACGCTAGCAATCAACAATGCCGTCGTCAGTTTGGTCATTCGATACCTCCCCATCTAGCGTTTCAACACAATCCAGTTCTTCAGGACGCAGTTTGGCAAGTTCGACATTCAGCAATCCCCAGAAAAAATCCTCCCCCGGATATCCCATAATGCGGCCTATTTCCCTGCCGTCCTGCATCAGCACGAAAGTTGGCGTATAGCGAATACCGCGGATATCAGACAGATCTTCGGGCACCGGACCTTCAATGTCGACACGGCGCAGAGGGGCGATATGCGCCTCCTCGGTATTGCCGTAAATCACGCCAATTTCCGCGTGCCAGGTTTCGCACCAATCGCAACTGCCAGACTCAAACATCACCAGTTCCGCAGCTTGGCCAACATTACAGGCAAAAAACGCCAGCAAGGAGGATGCCAATAACAATTTGATTTTATTACGCATAAAATGCGATCCTTAGCGTTTGGTAACGCTTATTTTACTAACCAGGAGTGTTTCAGGTTGTTATTAAATATTGAACCGCAACCTCGACGCCAGTACCGTTAACACATGCGCGTAGACCATTTACCAGCACTGGTACACTCGCACCATATCATATTCATGATTGATAAATCATCAAACCTGAATATGATGGTAGTGTGAAAACTGAAAATGACAGGGGAGTAGCAGCCCGGGTGGCAGTCCCCTCAAATAACCGAAACAAGAAAAACCCGGGTGTAACGCTTTGGGTTAATGGGAGGAAATATTGGAAATGAAAAACTATGCCCTGCCCCTGCTCGGTATGGCGGCGCTGAGTATCGCCAGCCTGACGGTGCCGGCAGATGCAAAAGCCGATGAACTGGTTCCGTTTAAAATAGTCAACGGCAACAGCATCCCGGCATCGCTTACCGGAAAGGCCGGAGATCCCGCCAAAGGCCGTGATGTGGCCATCAACCGCAAAAAAGGAAACTGTCTGGCGTGCCATGTCATGCCGATACCGGAACAGCCTTATCATGGCGAAGTCGGGCCTGATCTGAATGGACTCGCAGACCGTCTATCAGAGGGTGAAATCCGCCTGCAGCTGGTTAATCCGAAAACCAACAACCCGGCCACCATCATGCCGGCCTTTTACCGCACAGAAGGACTCCACCGGGTTGCCAAGAATTTCCAGGGCAAACCGATGCTGACTGCCGAGGAAGTCGAGGATGTCGTCGCCTACCTGATGACCTTGAAGTGACGGGCACCCAATAAGGCAAACCCGGCATTCCGGGAATAAACAGGACAATGATCGAGGAAACCAAGATGAAATTAAAGGAAACGCCAAAAGAAATCAGCCGCCGGCATGTGATTATGCTGGTTGGCGCCGCGGCAGCAACGGCAGGAATGTTGCCTCGGGTATCGCTTGCCGACAAAGCGGCAACCGATGCCGCGATCAAAGCCATTGGCGGCGATGGCGCGGAAATGTCAGGTATCACGCTGGATCTGCCGCAAATCGCGGAAAACGGCAGCACTGTTTCCGTCGGTGTCGAGGTCGATAGCCCAATGACCGCCGATAATTATGTAAAAACGGTATACATTTTCGCGGAAGGAAATCCCAATCCGGACGTTTGCACGCTGCATTTCACGCCGGCCGGCGGGATCGCCCGTGCCTATACCCGCATTCGCCTTGCCAAGACGCAGAACGTTATCGCACTCGCCGAAATGAGCGACGGCAGCTTCAAGCGCGAAACGGTTGAGGTGAAGGTAACCATCGGCGGCTGCGGCGGCTGACCCTAAATCCAGAGACACGGAGAATATGATATGGCAAGCGCAAAACCCCGCGTAAAGGTGCCGGCATCCGCCGCAAAAGGGGAAATTATCGAGATCAAGAGCCTGATTTCCCACACGATGGAAAGCGGACAGCGGAAAGACAAGGAAGGCAAAGCCATTCCGCGCAAAATCATCAACAAATTCATTGTCACCTTCAACGGCAAAGAGTTTTTCAGCGCTGACTGGGCCCCGGCAATTTCGGCGAACCCGTTCTTGTCTTTCCATATGCGCGCAGAAGAAAGCGGCACCATGGGATTTACCTGGATCGACGACGATGGCAGCAAATATACGGCGGAGAAGAACCTGAAGGTCACGTAACCGTTGCTGCGGCTGAAACAAAGCAAACCTGTCGACAGGGAGGAGATATTCAATATGCGGAAAAATAATCGTAAGATAATGATGGCGGGCGCGGCCGTTGCCGCTGTTTTTTCTATCGCAACGATCGCCGCGGGCGAGCCGAAAAGCGGATACCTGTCCGCCGAACCCGAAACCCAGGCCATGCAGGATGACGACTTTTCGAACCCGGCCATGCTGGTGACCGACTATGGCGGAGACCTGTGGTCCACGGCCGACGGCGATTCCGGCAAATCCTGCGAGGATTGCCATGGTGACGCCGCCGATTCCATGAAGGGCGTGAAGACCCGGTATCCGACCTACTATCAGCCATGGGGAAAGATGATAAATCTGGAGTTGCGCATCAATGAATGCCGCAAGGATAACCAGAAAGCCAAGGCCTGGAAGTACGAGTCGAAGGAAATGCTGGGTATGGCATCCTACATTGGCTACCAGTCCAGGGGCATGCCCATGGCTGTCGATATCGGTGGCAAGGCCACGCCTTTCTTCACCAAGGGCAAGGAATTCTATTATGAACGGCGCGGACAGCTGGATATGGCCTGCAGCCATTGCCACGAAGACAATTCCGGGAACATGATACGCGCCAACCTGCTGACCGAAGGACAGATCAATGGTTTCCCGACCTATCGGTTGAAATGGAGTGGCGTCGGCACGCTGCACCGGCGCTTCAAGGGCTGCAACGATCAGGTTCGTGCGATACCCTATGAACGAGGCTCGGACGAATATGTCAATCTCGAGCTCTATCTGGCATGGCGGGGCCGGGGTCTGGCCGTCGAAACACCATCGGTCAGAAACTGAGTTTGACTTGAATGACTGTGGGGGATGCGGGGTCTGCCGCATCCCCTGTTTTATTTGGAGACAGTGCATAAATGTTCACGCGTCGCGATTTCTTCACCCTTGCCGCCGCAACCGCGACCCTTATGGGCGGCGCCGGCGGGCTGGCCAGGGCTGCCGCGCAACAGAAAATCACTCAGGACGACCTGCTGAATTTCGATCCGATCGGCCAGGTAACCCTGTTGCATATCACCGACATTCACGCCCAACTGGTACCGGTCTACTTCAGGGAGCCTTCGGTCAATCTGGGTGTCGGCGAGGTCAATGGCCTGCCACCCCATATAACCGGCAAGGATTTTCTCAAGAAATTTTCCATCGAGGCTACCTCGCCAGAAGGTTACGCGCTGACCAGCAACGATTTCACCGCCCTGGCGAAAAACTATGGCAAGGTCGGCGGACTCGACCGCCTGGCCACCCTGGTCAAGGCAATCCGCGCGCGGCGGCCTGAAAATACGTTGTTCCTGGATAGCGGCGATACCTGGCAAGGGTCTTATACCTCGCTACAGGAACAAGGTGCCGACATGGTGCGCGCCATGAATGCCATGGGCGCCGACGCCATGACCGCCCATTGGGAATTCACCTATGGTACGGACAGGGTCAATGAACTGATCGAAATGCTGGAATTCCCTTTCCTCGCCGGCAATGTGCGCGATACGGAATGGGACGAACCGGTATTCGACGGGATAGCCTATTTCGAGCGTGGCGGCGTGAAGATCGGCGTAGTCGGGCAAGCCTTTCCGTACACGCCCGTCGCCAATCCGCGCTACAAAATCCCGACCTGGAGCTTCGGCATTCAGGAAAAACGCGTTCGAGAGCTTGTCGACGAAGCTCGCGGCAAAGGCGCCGAACTTGTGGTGTTGCTGAGCCATAACGGCTTCGACGTCGACCGCAAGATGGCCAGCCGGGTCGAAGGAATCGACGTAATTCTGACCGGGCATACCCACGATGCCCTGCCCGTGGTGCTGGAAGAAAACGGAACATTGCTGGTGGCTTCGGGTTCGCACGGCAAGTTTCTGTCGCGGCTGGATATCGAGGTAAAAGGCGGCAAGATGACGAATTACCGTTACCGCCTGATCCCCGTACTTTCCGATGCGATCGCGCCCGATCCGGAGATTGCGGCCATCGTCAAAGGCATCCGCGACCCGCATGAAGCGGAGCTGTCCCGCGTCCTGGGCCGTACCGAGAGCCTGTTATACCGTCGGGGCAATTTCAACGGCACTTTCGACGATTTGATCTGCCAGGCGTTGATGGAACAGCGCGATGCCCAGATCGCCCTGTCACCCGGTTTCCGTTGGGGCGCCTCGCTGTTACCCGGCCAGGACATCACGGTGGAAGACGTCTACAACATGACCTCGATCACCTATCCAGCCGCCTACCGCAACGAGTTTACCGGTGAATTCCTGAAAGTCATTCTGGAAGATGTGGCGGATAATCTTTTCAATCCGGAC
>JAOUMF010000130.1 GCA_029881615.1 Alphaproteobacteria bacterium
CGGGATGCCATTCTGGTGAATCGCCACCAGGCTGATGGTGCTGGCGTCGCCCATGCGGCCCAGCCGTTCGATTATCTTTACGCGCCGCGCGCCGTAACCCCTGGTGTCCAGGACTTCGGCGCTGACTAGATCGCCCGGTCGCGCCTTGCCGATATCGCCCTTGCCGACAACGTAGTCGCTCTTGTGCTTGCGGTCGGTGGGGCGGACGATGCCGCCTTCGGCGGTCGGCTCGAAGACGCCGATCAGCCGGGCAGGGCCGGCGCCGATCATTCGGATGATCTGCGCGTCGTAAACATTGTCTCCGATCCGGTTCAGCCGCGCCAGCAGCCGGTCGCCCTCGCCGGGCGCCGAGCCGCTATGAGCACCGGGTTTCAGATAGATGATCGGCGGTTTCTCGCTGGTTTCCTTGACCGGGCGACAGATCACCTCGCCGTCGATATCGATCCGGTCCACCTGGATTACCGCGACTTCGGGCAGTGAGCCCGGTTTGGCCACGCGGCGCTTGCGGCCGCGTTCGACCTGGCCCTCGTTGGCCAGTTCCTTCAGGATACCCTTCAGCCATACCCGATCGCCCGCGGTCAGGCGAAAGGCACGGGCGATCTCGCGCTTGCCCACCGGAGCCGGACTTTCGTCGATAAAGGCGACGATTTGTTCCTTGGTGGGGCGCGGGACCTCTTTGATTTTCGTTTTGGTCTCTTTTTTACTCAAAATATTGTCTCAATTCATGTTTTGGCCGGACGGCGGTTCCCTTGCAGGGGGCGCACATGCGCCTGTCCGCCGGCCCAGACAAATGTCCGGGCGGTCCGGCAGTGATTCTTGCAACCATCGGCGAATGGATACGGCCGTTACATGGCCGCGGTCGGGACGGGGCGATCAGTCTTTTGCGGCTTTCGTGGCGGTTTTTTTCTTCGCCGGAGCCTTTTTCTTCGCCGGGGCCTTTGTCGTCGCCGGAGTTTTCTTCTTTGCCGGCGCCTTCTTTTTCGCCGGTTTCTTGGCAGTCGCTGTCGTTGCTTTCGCGGTTTTTCCGTTGCCGGACTTGGCCAGTTTGGCCTCGATCAATTCGATTGCCGTCTCAAGCGTTACCGCATCCATCTCCATGCCCTTGGGCAGGGATGCGAAGGTCTTGCCGTGCTTTACATAGGGGCCAAAGCGTCCCTTGCCAACAGAAATCGGCTTCTCGTCTTTCGGATGAACGCCAATTTCCGTCGAGGGGGGCTTCTTCGCGATGGCGGTTTCCACCAGTTCCACCGCGCGGTTAAGGCCGATCGTCAGTACGTCGTCGTCGCCTTTCAGCGATACGTATGTTGTGCCATGCTTTATATAGGGGCCGAAGCGGCCGAGGCCGGCGGCGATCATCTCGCCGCTGTTCGGGTTGACGCCCACTTCGCGCGGCAGCGACAGCAGGGCCAGCGCCTTTTCCAGATCCACATGGGTGGCCGCCATGCCGCGGGGCAGGGACGCGCGCGGCGGTTTTGGACCCTTTTTCTTTTTCGGCGCTTTCTTCTTGCCGTCGGCGGGCGGTTCCTCGGGCGGTGGTGCTTCTTCCTCGCCCAACTGCACATATAGCCCGTAGGGGCCCTTGCGCAGGCTGACATCCTTGCCGGTTTCCGGGTCCGTGCCCAATATACGCGGAAGATTCGACGCGGCTTCCGCGTCGGCGCCGGTTTCGCCGTCGCCGTTACCTTCCAGGCCAAGCTGGCGCGTATAACGGCAGGTCGGATAGTTCGAACAGCCGATGAAGGCGCCGAAGCGGCCGACCTTGATATTCAATCGGCCGTCACCACAGGTCGGACAGGCGCGCGCGGCATCCGCATCCTGGCCTTCCTTCGGCGGGAAAAAATGCGGCCCCAGCGAATCGTTGAGAACGTCGATGACCTGGCTGAAGGAAATTTCCTTGGTGCTGTCGATGGCGGTGGAAAAATCGCGCCAGAAATCCGCCAGAACGGTCTTCCAGTCAATGCGCCCGTCCGAAATGTCATCCAGTTTTTCTTCCATCTGCGCTGTGAAATCATATTCCACATAGCGCGGGAAGAAGCTCGACAGGAAAGCGACGACAAGCCGTCCCCTGTCATCGGGTACGAAACGACGCTTTTCCAGGACCACATAGTCGCGGTCCTGCAATACCTTCAGGATGCTGGCGTAGGTCGAAGGCCGGCCGATGCCCAGCTCTTCCATTTTCTTGACCAGGCTGGCTTCGGTATAGCGCGGCGGTGGCTGGGTGAAATGCTGTTCCGATTCCACGCCGGTCAGTGCCGGGTTCTCGCCTTCCTTCATCGGCGGCAGGCGGCGGTCGCCATCCTCGCCATTGCCGTTGGCCTCGTCGTCCTTGTCCTCGCGGTAGAGCTTGAGGAAGCCGTCGAAGGCTATGACCGAGCCATTGGCGCGCAGCGTTACCTGATTGTCGGGACTGGCGATATCGACCGCCACCTGGTCCATCACCGCGTTCTCCATCGACGAGGCGACGGTGCGTTTCCATATCAACTCGTAGAGGCGGAACTGGTCTTCATCAAGTATATGGCGCATTTGCGCGGGGCGACGGAACAGGTCGGTCGGGCGGATCGCCTCATGCGCTTCCTGGGCGTTCTTTGCCTTGGTTTTGTATATACGCGGTGTATCGGGCAGATACGGCTTGCCGAAATCCTTCTCGATCAACTGCCGACTGGCCTGCACGGCCTCCTGGCTCAGCGTTATGCTGTCGGTTCGCATATAGGTGATCAGGCCGACGGTTTCGCCATCCAGCGACATGCCCTCATACAGCCGCTGCGCCAGTTGCATGGTGCGCGAGGTGCCGAAGCGCAGCTTGCGGCTGGCTTCCTGTTGCAGGGTCGAGGTCGTGAAGGGCGGCGGCGGGCTGCGCCGAAGCTTCTTGGCCTCGATATTAGCAATCGTGTAGTCGCGGGCCTTGATCGCATCGACCGCGGCCGTGGCCGTGGCTTCGTCGCCGATGCCCATCTTGTCCAGTTTTGCGCCGTTCAACTGGGTCAGTCGCGCGGAAAAGGACTCGCCGGCCGGGGTCGTGAAACTGGCATCGACGGACCAGTATTCCTGGGGCCGGAAAATTTCGATTTCCGATTCGCGCTCGCAGATCAGCCGCAGCGCCACCGACTGGACACGGCCCGCCGACTTCGCACCCGGCAGCTTGCGCCACAACACCGGTGACAGGGTAAAGCCTACCAGGAAATCCAGGGCGCGCCGCGCCAGATAGGCGTTGACCAGCTCTACATTGATGTCGCGCGGATTGGCCACGGCTTCGGTAACGGCACGCTTGGTGATCTCATGGAACACCACGCGCTTCACGCCGACATTCTTCAGTCCGTTATTTTCGGCCAGCACTTCCAGCACATGCCAGGATATCGCCTCGCCTTCGCGATCCGGGTCAGTGGCCAGCAGCAGTTGATCCGCGCCTTTCAGGGCGCTGCGGATTTCCGCGATCTGTTTCTTTGAGCGGTCATCGACCTGCCATTGCATGGCGAATTCGTTTTCGGGATCGACCGCGCCGTCCTTGGCCAGCAGGTCTCGAACATGGCCATAGGACGCGAGAACCGTATAGTCCGCGCCCAGATATTTGTTGATGGTTTTTGCCTTGGCAGGCGATTCAACGATGACGACGTTCATGCCCTGGTCCGGAATCCCTTGACGATAATTCACAGATTTATATGCGCCAGCCCCCACCGGGACGGCCCATGAAACTCTGCATCCGATGGCGACTTGTCAATATAAAGAGTGAAACTGATGTTTTTTCAGTTGGTTATTGGGCGTTAATCGACCAGCGCAGCCATGTTGCCGGGCTGACGTTCCAGCTTTCCGGCCAGTTCCAGCTCCAGCAGAACGGTCAGAACGACGGCCGTTGGAAGGCCCAGATCGCGGATGATTTCGTCCACCGGGGCGGGAGTCGGGCCCAGTGCTTCCACGATGCGGTTGCGGACGTCGTCGGGCACCGATTCGCCGGCGGCCGTCTTGCCCTCGAAGTCATCCGACATCGGTTCGGCCAGCGCGCCGTCACGCATCGCCGCGACAACGGCCAGCACATCCTCGGCGCTCTCGACCAGCGTTGCGCCCTTGCGGATCAGATCGTTGGTTCCGCGGCAGCGCGGGTCCAGCGGCGATCCCGGTACGGCCATCACCTCGCGCCCCTGCTCGTTGGCCAGCCGCGCGGTGATCAGCGAACCGGATCGCTGCGCGGCCTCGACCACGACGATCCCCAACGAGAGGCCCGAGATAATCCGGTTGCGGCGCGGGAAGTGGCGCGCCTGCGGAGTCATCCCCGGTGGCGATTCGGCGATAACGACGCCACGCTCGACCAGCGATTCGTATAAGGCCTGATTTTCCGCCGGATAGACGATGTCCGGGCCGCCGGCCAGTACGGCGATCGTGCCGCCATCCAGCGCGCCCTCATGCACGGCAGCGTCGATGCCGCGCGCCATGCCGGACGCCACCACGAAACCGCCCCCCGCCACGCCAGCCGCGATCTGGCGCGCCAGACGCCGGCCGTTGGTCGATGCGTTGCGCGCCCCGACCATGCCCACGACGGGCTTGTTCAGCAGATGCTCATGGCCCATGACCAGCAGCACCGGCGGCGCGTCCTCGGCCGCCATCAACGACACTGGATAGCCGGGTTCGCCCATATGAAGATGCCGGGCGCCCACGGCTTGCGCCTGGGCGATTTCCTCTTCGGCTTTCGATTTCGGGCAGACCTTGATCTTGCGGCCGCCCTTCGCGGACAGCGAGGGCAGGGCGTCCAGCGCCTCCGCCGCGCTGGCGAAATATTTCAGCAGTTCGCGAAAGGTGATCGGCCCCACATTCTCGCTGCGGATCAGCCGCAGCCGCGCCAGCCGGTCGGCCTCGTCAACCGGCCCATGCATACGATCAGCCCTTCTTTCCGCCGATTTTTGGCTCTTCGCCCTTTAATAGGCGGGCGATGTTCTGGTGGTGGCGGATCCAGATCAGCGCGCAGACGCCGCCGACCGCCAGTGCCGTCCAGGGACCCGCGAAATACCAGGCATGGAAAGGCGCCAGCGCCGTGGTCAGAAGCGCGGCAGCCGAGGATATGCGTAGCGTCAGCGCGGCCAACAGCCAGATCGCGATTGCGATCAGGGCGGACGGCCAAGCCAGCGCGGCCAGCGCGCCGAAGCCCGTCGCCACGCCCTTGCCGCCCTTGAAGCCCAGCCAGACCGGGAACATGTGGCCGAATGTGGCGGCCACCGCGCCGATCAGCGCGCCTTCCGGTGCGAACAGCCCGCCTACCAGGGCGCCAACCGCGCCCTTGCCCGCATCAAGCAGCAGGGTGGCGGCGGCCAGCCGTTTGTTGCCGGTGCGCAGCACGTTGGTGGCGCCGATATTGCCCGATCCGATACCGCGGATATCGCCCAGCCCGGCCATCTTTGTCAGGATCAGCCCGAAGGGAATGGAGCCGATCAGGTAAGCGACGGCCAGCACGGCGGCCGTAGAACCGGCCCCCAGCGTCCAGGTGGTTGGATCCATCGTTCAGCTCTCTTTCCCGTGAATATATATGGCCCTGCCATCCACCACGGTGCGCAACGCATGGCCCTGCACCGGGCGTCCGTCGAAGGGTGAGTTTTTGGATTTGCTGCGGAAGGCTGTCTCGTCGATCTTCCAGGGGCGGTCGGGGTCGATCAGCACCAGATCGGCGGCCGCGCCCTTCGTCATGCGCCCGGCTTTCAGGCCAAGAAGGTCGGCCGGTTTGCATGTTACCGGCGCCAACGCGGCGGCCAGCGACAAATGCTTGTTGTGATAAAGCTCCAGCGTCAGGGGCAGCAATGTTTCCAGCCCGATGATGCCGAACGAAGCCTGCGCGAAGGGCAGTCGCTTGGAATCCTGGTCATGGGGCGAATGATCGCTGGCGATGGCATCGATGGTGCCGTCGCTCAAGCCTTCGACGATGGCTTGTCGGTCGTTTTCGCCGCGCAGGGGCGGGCGGACCTTGGCGAAGGTGCGATAGTCCCCCACGGCCACCTCGTTCAGCGCGAAATAATGCGGGGCCGTGTCGCAGGTTACCTTCAGGCCGCGTTTCTTGGCCTGGCGGATTGCTTCTACCCCGGCGGCGGTAGACACATGTGCCGCATGCCAGCGACCGCCCGTGGTCTCGACCAGGCGCAGATCGCGCTCGATCATGATTACCTCGGCGACCGGCGGCAGGCCCGACAATCCCAGCCGGCTGGCAATCTCGCCGGAATTCATGCTGCCGTTGCCGCACAGCGCGGGTTCCTCGGGATGCTGCAGGATGATATGGCCGAATGTGCTGGCGTAGCTCAACGCCCGCTGCATGGTCTTGGCGTCGGCGATGGCGGTCTCGGCGTCGGTGAAGGCCACGGCGCCAGCCTCGCCCAGCAGGCCGTATTCGGTCAGTTCGTTGCCCTGCATGCCGCGCGTTGCCGCCGCGTAGCAATGGATCTTGGCCAGCTTGACCTCGCGCGCCCGGCGCGCCACGAATTCCAGCACGGCGACGTTGTCGATCACCGGGTCGGTGTTGGGAAGGCAGACCATGGTGGTCACCCCGCCGGCGGCCGCCGCCAGC
>JAOUMF010000131.1 GCA_029881615.1 Alphaproteobacteria bacterium
TCACCTGCTTTTCACCGGCATCCCGCGCTGCGTGAAATCGCTTTCTTTCCGGAATCTGTTCCATACCCTTAAATTGCCTGTCCGGCGGCGGCAGCGCAAGGATATTTTTTATTAATATAAAACAATAGTATATAATGTTGTTTTAGATATATTCCATGAAAAAAGGTCAAAATATATTTGACAAGCATCCCCCTACCTCCCCTAAACTCATCCATATCGTGAAAGCGCTTTCACAAACTAGATGGAAGCGCAACCAGGCCCGGGGTCGACGGAAAACCCCGTGGCGATGAACCGGGAGGGCCTCGACATGGCGACGCGGCCGGGACAGGACCAGACAAACGCAAGCAAGCTCGCCAACCGCGAGGGACGTGGCTTTTTGCGTGTCTTCTTCATCCTGTTCACTCTGTTCACCCTCAATGTTCTTTTGGGCAAGGCCAACATCCAGTTCGGCTGGAACTTGCCGTTCCTGCTGGGCGACGTTCCCGAATTCCTGCTTCTTCTGACGGCGGCATTGTTTTTGATGCTGGCCGCCCTGAAGCGCGAAAAGGGGCAGTCCGGCGATTAACAGTGTTCTTAAAAAACACAGGGAGGACTATGACCATGACTGACCGTAAAGACGACGATACCCGCCTGCTGAAACCGATGGAATCTGAAGATCGCCGCGATTTCCTGCGCACCGCGGCCACGCTGGGCTTCACCACCGCCGTGGTGGCGGCCGGGGCCGGCGCACTGAGCAAGCCCGCCGCGGCACAGACCGCGGCCGAGGAAAAGGAACGCAAGGCCGCCGCGAAACACACCATGACGATCGGCACCGCCTACAAGATCGGCACCACCCGGTCCTATCCGATCATGCAGTTGAACCTGAAGGAAAACATCCAGAACCTTACCAACGGCCAGGTCTATGTAAAGCTGGCCCCCGGCGGCGAGATCGGCACCGGCACCAAGCTGGTGGAGAAGGTTCAGGCCAACACCATCCAGGCGGCGCAACATTCGCTGTCGAACTTCGCGCCCTTCGCGCCGGCGGTCGATCTGATCAACCTTCCCTACTGGTGCGGCGAGAACCAGCGCTTCGTGAACCTCGTCACATCCGACGCCTGGCAAAAGGAAGTAAACAGCCGCGTCGAGGCCAAGGGCTTCAAGCCGCTGTTCTATTTCTGCATCGATCCGCGCACGGCCTCGAAGCGCCGCGGCCTGAGCGACGAGCCGTTCCGCACGCCCGATGACATGAAGGGCATCAAGTTCCGCGTGCCGGGTTCGAAAATCCTGCAGCAGTTCTATCGCCTGCTCGGCGCCAATCCGACGCCGGTGGCCTGGGGAGAAACCCCGTCGGCAATCAAACAGGGCGTGGCCGACGCGCTGGACCCCGCGGTCGAGGCGCTCTACGCCTTTGGCTTCAAGGACGTACTGTCCTGGGTCACCTTCAACCGCTCCGTGCCCGACAGCCAGGTTTATTCCTGCAATCTGGAATGGTTCAACGGCCTGCCCAAGGACGTGCAGGAAGGCATCAACTTCGCCAGCGAAGTCACCTTCCAGCAAAATCTGGCCCAGGTACCGGCCAGCCGGGCCTTTGCCATGGCCGAAATGGCCGCAGCCGGCGTCAAGTTCCACTCGCTGACCAGCGACGAATACGCCCAGTGGGTCGAGGCCGCCGGCCAGCAGCGCAAGGAATGGGACGACTGGAAGAAGGAACTCGGCGGCTCGATCGCGACCTTCGACAAGCTGCTCGAAGGCGCGAACACGCAGAGCAAATACATCGTCCACGACGTGTAAATTCGATCTTGTGGAGGGCTGCCGGCGGCGGCCCTCCATTTTCGTTACATCGGCGGGCGGCTCTTTTCCACGCTGGCGCATCCTTCGACAGGCTCAGGATGAGGAGTGTGGTTAAAGAGAGAGAGAAGTAAACCCTCATCCTGAGCCTGTCGAAGGATGCAGCTACTCGACCGCTGTTCGGGAATTTTTAAATGCTCAATCTGTTACGAAAAATCGACCAGCATGGAGAGCGGGTGCTCTTGCTGATCCTCTATTGTTTCATCGTGCTTGCCATCTTCAGCGAGGTCGTGCGGCGCTTTGTGCTGCTCTATTCCTCGGTCTGGGGCGAGGAAACGGCGCGCTATGCCTTTATCTACCTGGTCTGGATCGGCGCGGCCGTGGCGGTGAAGGAACGCGCCCATATCCGCATCGATGTTCTGATGCATTATCTGCCGCCGCGTGGCGTCGCCGGGCTGTATCTGTTCGGCGACCTGCTGACCGCGGTGCTGGCCTGTTTCGCGATCTACTGGTCGATGGATCCGGTCCTGGTGTCGTGGAAGTTCGGCAACGTCACCGACGGGCTGCGCATCGTGCGAGTCTGGTTCCTGATCGCGGTGCCGCTTGGCTTCAGCCTGTTGATGTACCGGCTGGTGCAGTCACTCATCCGCGATATCGGCGACATGCGCGCCGGACGCCCGCCCTACACGGGCGAAAAGCTGTTCGATTAGGGGCCGGCAATGTACAACATGTATGGGATTCCCGAGGCCTCCACCGAACTTGGCTGGACGATCGGACTGCCGCTGCTGCTGATGGTGCTGCTGTTCGCCCTGGCAGTACCGGTGTGGGTCTCGCTGGGCATCACGGCGATCGTACTGTTGATGGCCACCGATGTGCTGCCGCTGACGCTATTCGGCGAGGCGCTGTTTTCGGGTATCGATGCCTTCGCGCTGATCGCTATACCGCTATTCATCCTGACCGGCGACGTGCTGGTGCGATCGGGACTGTCCAACAAGCTGCTGGATGTGGCCGAGGCCACGATGGGAAGCCTGCGTACAGGGCTTGGCACCTCGACCGTGCTGGGCTGCGGTTTCTTCGCCTGTATCTCGGGCTCCGACGCGGCCGGGGCGGCGGCGGTGGGCCGCATTACCATCAAACGCCTGACGGACAGCGGCTATCCCCTGCCCTACGCCTGCGCCGTGGTGGCGGCGGGATCCTGCACGGGCATCCTGATTCCGCCCTCGATCGCCTACATCATCATCGGGCTGGTGCTGGGCATTTCGGCCTCGACCCTGTTCCTGGCAGCCGCCGTTCCCGGGGTGATGATCATGATCTCCATCATGATCACCAACGTCATCATCAACCGGCGCAGAGGGTACGAGCACAGCCGCGCGCAATTTTCCTTCACCCGCTGGGGCAAGGCGGTATGGGACGGTAAATTCGCCCTGATGATTCCCTTCATCATCCTGGGCGGCATCTATTCCGGCATATTCACGCCAACCGAGGCGGCGGCCGTCGCGGTCGTCACCACCATCGCCATCGGCATGATCCAGGGCACGCTGTCGCTGTCCGACTTCCCGAAGATGCTGGAAAGTTCGGCCAAGGTGAACGGAGTCATCGTGCCCATCATCGCCTTCGCGCTGCCGCTGGCCCAGGTGTTGTCGGCGCTGGAAGTGCCGCAGACCTTCGTTCAGGGCATCACGACGGTGACCAGCGATCCGACGCTGATCGTGCTGATGATGCTGGGCATCTTCATCGCCGCCGGTTGCGTCATGGAGACCACGCCGAACATCGTGATCCTCTCTCCGATCATGCTGCCGCTGGCGCAGGAGATCGGCATGAACGATATCCAGTTCTGCATCTTCATGGTGACCTCGCTGGGCGTCGGCTTCATCACCCCGCCGCTGGGGCTCAACCTCTTCGTACTCTCGGGGCTGACCGGGCAATCGGTGCTGGGCATCGCGCGACAGGCCGTGCCGTACGTGCTGTCGATGCTGGTGGTCGTACTTATGCTCGCCTTCATTCCCGAGATTTCACTCTGGGCCATACCGGAACATCTCCGCTAGGCCTCCATCTGCACAGGACCAGAACCATGGCTGTCGAATATCTGAAGAAAGCAACCAAGACCTCCGCCACCGGCGAGGACGACACCCGCCGCATCGTTTCGGAAATGCTGGCCGACATCGAAGCCGGCGGCGAGGAACGCGTACGCCACTATGCCTCGACGCTGGACGGCTGGACCGGCGATATCGTTGTGTCGAAGGAGGAGATCGCGGCGGCGGCGGAAAAGGTGCCGCAACGGCTGCGCGACGACCTGCAGTTCGCCCATGAACGCGTACGCAAGTTCGCCGAGGCCCAGCGCGCCAGCATGACCGAATTCGAGACCGAGCTTTCGCCCGGCCTGTTCGCCGGCCAGAAGCTGATCCCGGTCAACACGGCGGGCTGTTATATCCCCGGCGGGCGCTATTCCCACGTGGCCTCGGCGATCATGAGCGTCACCACGGCCAAGGTGGCCGGCGTCGACAATGTGGTCGCTTGTTCGGTCGCGCAGAAAGGCCAGGGCGTGCCGCCGGCAATCCTCTATACCGCCGATTTGTGCGGCGCCGATACGATCCTGGCGTTGGGCGGCGTGCAGGGCATCGCGGCCATGGCGTTCGGGCTGTTCACCGGGCATGCGGCCGACATCCTGGTCGGACCGGGCAACCGCTTCGTCGCCGAGGCCAAGCGCCTGCTGTTCGGGCGCGTCGGCATCGACCTGTTCGCCGGCCCCACCGAAATCGCCATCATCGCCGACGGATCGGCCGACCCCGATATCGTGGCCTCCGACCTGGTGGGCCAGGCGGAACACGGGCCGGATTCGCCAGCCTGGCTGGTTTCGCTGGATCGCGGCCTCGCGGAAGCGGCGATGGCGCGCATGGAGGGGCTGATAAACGCCCTGCCAGAAGTCCAGCGCGACGCCGCCACCGCCGCCTGGCGCGACTATGGCGAGGTGGTGCTGTGCGACAGCCGCGAGGAAGCCGCGCAGGTTTCGGACGATTACGCCGCCGAGCATCTGGAAGTACAGGCCGCCGATCTGGACTGGTGGCTGGCGCGTCTGAAGAACTACGGCTCGCTGTTCGTCGGCGAGGAATCAACGGTTGCCTTCGGCGACAAATGCAGCGGCACCAACCATATCCTGCCGACCAAGGGCGCGGCGCGCTATACCGGCGGGCTATCGGTCGGCAAATTCATCAAGACCGTCACCTACCAGCGCATGACCGAAGAGGCCAACCGCGAGGTCGCGGCGGTCACTGCCCGTATCTCGCGCCTGGAAGGCATGGAGGCCCATGCGCGCACCGGCGACGACCGCTTGCGCAAATATTTCCCCGGCACGAACTTCGACACCGACGCCGCATGACCGGCCAATTCGAGCTGACCGGCAAGGTCGCGCTGGTCACCGGCGGTGGCTCGGGTATCGGCCAGCGCATCGCCATCGCCCTGGCCGGCGCCGGCGCATCAGTCGTGGTGGCGGCGCGACGGCCGGAAAAGCTGGAAGAGACGCGCGCCGAGATCGAAGATCAAGGAGGAAAAGCCGCCTGCCTGCAGGCCGATCTAGAAGATATCGGTGGCTTGAACGACGTCGTGGCACAGGCGGCAAGGCCCTTTGGCGCACCCGATATCCTGGTGAATGCGGCCGGCGTGAATTTCCGCGAGGCGGCGGCGGACGTCACGCCGGAAAGCTGGAACCGGACGCTGTCCATCAATCTGACCGCGCCCTTCTTCCTGTCCCGGGCGCTGGTGCCGGCCATGAAAGACAAAGGCTATGGGCGGATCGTCAATATCGCTTCGCTACAGACCCTGCGCGCCTTTCCCAACAGCATCGCCTATGGTGCATCGAAGGGCGCCGTCGGGCAACTGACCCGCGCCATGGCCGAGGAATGGTCGCGCTTCGGCATCACCTGCAACGCCATCGCGCCGGGCTTCTTCCCAACCGAACTGACCGCCCCCGTCTACCAGGATCAAGGCCGGCTGGATGCGCTGGCCGCCCAGACCGCCGTGGGCAGGAACGGAAAATTGAACGATCTTGATGGGCTCGCGGTCTTCCTGTCCGCCCCCGCCTCGGACTATATTACCGGACAAGTCATATTCATCGATGGCGGGTTTACCGCAAAATAGAGGCATGCCGGATGAAAGCCCTGGTCTATACGGCTCCACAAACGCTCGATTACCGTGACGAGCCCGACCCGTCTCCCGCGCCGGGAGAGGCGCTGGTGCGCATCGACGCGGTGGGGATATGCGGCTCCGACATGCATGCCTGGCACGGGCATGACCCGCGCCGCGTGCCGCCCCTGGTCCTGGGCCATGAGGCCGCCGGCGAGGTTATCGGCGGGGTAGGCATCGGACGGCGGGTGACCATGAATCCGCTGATTACCTGCGGCCATTGCGACTATTGCCTGACCGGGCGCAGCAATCTGTGCGAAAACCGCACCATGATCGGCATGACCCGCGCCGGCGCCTATGCCCAGTATGTAACGATCCCCGAACATTGCCTGGTAGACCTGCCCGACGGGATGGAACCGGCGCAGGCCGCGCTGACCGAACCGACGGCGACCGCCTGGCACGCGGTGGATTTGGGGGCACGCGCCGCCTGGCGGCCTCTGGCGGAATGCAACGCATTGGTGATCGGCGGCGGCGCCGTCGGATTGCTGACCGCGCTGGTGCTGAAATCCCGTGGCACCCGCACGGTACGTCTGGCGGAAACCAACAAGCTGCGGCGCGAAACCG
>JAOUMF010000132.1 GCA_029881615.1 Alphaproteobacteria bacterium
TCGACCGCTTCATAAAAACGCAGATAGGTCAGGCGCAGGTTGGCGCTGGTAAGGTCCGGCGCTTGAAAGGAAAGATGCAATCTGTCGACACTCGCCAGATAAAGGTTGGCGTCGATTTCGCGTGCGCCAGGTGCGGCAGGCTCTTGTGCCCATTCCGCATGCGTCGCCGCCGCCCTCTGGTACCAGCCGCCACGGTCTGCGCCGAAATCCAGGAAACCGGTCATTATTCCCGACATGACCGCCACAAATAGCCCCACGGAGGCGGCAATCGCCAGCATGGGTCTTGACCAACGGCTGTCGGGAAGTGGGATCCCATCGGGAGGTTCGACAGCCAAATCGGAAAGGGAATACTTCACGCGTGTCAGAAGCGCGACACGGGTGGCCAGTCGCGGATCGCGCGCTATGGCATCGGCCATGCACGCGCTTTCGGTCGGAGTAAGTTCGCCATCGACATAGGCGCTCAATAATTCTTCTGTCTGGTAGTCGTTCATCCCGTCCCCTGACGCTGGCCCTTCGTTGGGAAATTCACCACATTTCCCGATTCAAGTTGTTTTAACAGCGCATTACGTGCCCGTGCCACCCTGCTCATTACCGTGCCTGATGGTATGCCTAGTATTTTGGCGGCCTCCGTGTAGGAAAATCCGGAGACATCCACCAATCCCAGAACATCACGATGGTCGGCCGATAATTTGCCGAGAGAGAGTTTGACCGTCAAGGTGGATATTAGAGAATTGTCATGTAACCAGGTTTCCTCGCCGGTCTTGTCGTAGTCGGTGTCGGACGCCGGGACTTCCAGGCGCCGTCCGCGCCGCCGTACCGTATCCAGCCAGGCATTGCGCAAGATCACGAATAACCACGCCCGAAAGGCGGGCTCGTCGGTGGGAACGCGCGACGCATTCAGGGCCTTTAGGGCTGTCTGCTGAACCAGGTCATGGGCATAGTGATCGTCCCCGGACAGGCTTACGGCATAGCCGTATAGCCTGGGGAAATAATCCTCTACACGCCGTCCGTTGCGGCCCGCGCCCATTTATTCTCCCTCATTTGCCTACGCCCGGCTTGTCCGGTCTAGCGTGCGAAAACAAGCAGCAAGATTATCACAATGCCGATGATTCCGCCTACCCATATATAAGCAGGCAGTCCACCCGCAGTGACCGGCTTCGCGGGCTCACCCGCGATTTCCGTGGTGACTGGCGCGCCCCCGCCGACCAGTTCGGCGAACTTGGAAAAGAAATCCTCGGCCATTTTTTTCGCCGTTGCGTCGATCAGGCGACTGCCGATCTGGGCCAGCTTCCCGCCGACCGAAGCGTCAACGGAATAGGTCAGAACCGTTTCGCCGCCGTCTTCGGCCAGCGATACCTTGGCGCCACCTTTGGCAAATCCGGCCGCGCCGCCCGTGCCTTGCCCTGAAATCGTATAGCCATTCGGCGGATCGAGATCCGATAATTCCACCTTGCCGCCAAATTTGGCGCGTACGGGGCCGACCTTGGCCGTGACCTTGGCCTCGAAGCCGCCTTCTTCGGTTCTGGTCATTTCCTCGCATCCCGGGATGCATTGTTTCAGGATTTCCGGGTCGTTCAATGCGTCCCAAACTGTCTGGCGCGGTGCCGGAATCCGGTATTCGCCGGTCATCTTCATGAGTTTTCGATCCTCGTCTTTTTCAAAGAAAATGAGTCTTTTTCGGTGGCATGATCGGAACCTAATCACCATATGCGATTGCGGCAAGGATACTCCCGAATTTTTGTTATCGCATGTCCGGCTGGTATCTGGTATTTGGTATTTCAGAAATCGAATTTAACTGGACTACCGGTTGCCTTGCCTTCTAAAACGTCGGCGCTGGAACGGAAATTTCGGGAGACGCAGGTTGGCTCGCGCGCTGTCACTGGGAATTGTATTATTTGCGACCTGGATGTTGTTGTCCGGTGAGTTCTCCATCGACCACGGGCTGGTGCTGGGTTTGGGGATTGCCTCGGTCATTTTTGTCGTGTTGATCGCGGTGCGCATGGATGTCGTCGATCATGAAGGCGCACCTATCCACCTCAAGCTACGGTTTCTTGGCTATTGGCTGTGGCTGCTTGCAGAAATCGTCAAGGCCAGCATCGACGTTACCAAGCGCATCTGGTCGCCTTCCCTGCCAATCTCGCCGACCATGTATATCCTGAAGGCCAGTCAGCCCGGCGAACTCGGCCAAGTCATCTATGCAAATTCTATCACGCTGACGCCGGGAACGGTCACCATACGACTCGACGGCGGGGATATCCTGGTTCATGCCATTGCCCGCGAGGTCGGCGAAGATTTGGCCGGGGGCGAAATGGATCGCCGCGTAACCCGGCTGGAGGCTTCGGGAATCAAAATGCCGGAGGGCGCGAAATGATGTTTGCCGCCGCCACCGTCGGTCTCATTGTCGCCATGGCCATGGCACTCATTCGCGCCTATGTAGGCCCGACTCTGTATGATCGCATTCTTGCCGTAAACGCGTTCGGCACCAAGACGGTGCTGATGATCGCGGTGCTGGGCTTCCTGATGGGGCGGCCCGAATTCCTGGACATCGCACTGGTTTACGCGCTGATCAATTTCATCGGGACCATTGCGGTGCTGAAATTCTTCCGTTATGGCGACCTCGGCCGCGCCGGAGGCAAAGCCGAAGGCGAGGAGGGGATTTGATGGAACTGCTTGTCAATGGATTAAGCTGGGCGCTGCTGATGGGCGGCTGCTTTTTCATCATAACCGGCGGGGTCGGGCTGCTGCGCTTGCCGGACATCTATACCCGGATGCATGCGTCCGGGGTGACGGATACGCTGGGCGCCGGGATGTTTCTGTGTGGCTTGATGGTGCAGGGCGGGCTATCGATGGTCACGGTCAAATTGTTGTTGATCCTGGTCTTCATCCTGTTCACCAGCCCGACAGCGACCTACGCGCTGGCCAATGCTCTCCATGGCGGGGACATCAAGCCGGTCGGGCGCGACGGTAGGTTCAGCGAGACAATCGACAAGAGGGGCGAGTCATCGAAACCCTGATCAACATAGTACTGCTGTTTTTCATGGCGGTGACCGTTTTCATGGTGGTGCGGCTGCACAACCTGTTCGCGGTGGTCATGCTGGGCGGCATTTACAGTCTGCTGGCGGCGGCGCTGCTGGTGGTTCTGGACGCGGTAGACGTGGCCTTTACGGAGGCTGCGGTCGGCGCCGGGATTTCCACCGTGCTGGCGCTTGGCGCCCTGTCGCTCACCACGAGTCAGGAGAAAGAGCCCAGTCGCCGGCCTTTCTACACCTTCGTGGTTTTGTTTGTCGTGGCGATTACCGGCGCGGCGCTGATCTTCGGCAGCCTGGACATGCCTGTTATCGGCGATCCCACTGCGCCGATCCATGGTCATGTCGCGGACGTCTATTTGTCCGAGGGGCCGGTGGCGACCGGCGTGCCCAATGTCGTCACCGCCGTGCTGGCCAGTTACCGAGGCTTCGATACTTTGGGTGAGACCATGGTGGTCTTTACCGCCGGTATCGGCGTGCTGCTGACCTTTGCCAGCGTTCAGGCGGGCCGGAAGCGCGAAGACGAAGCCGGCGAAGAGGAGGGCGAAGAATGACTCACCATCTGGTCGTTCGGGTGATAGCCAAGATGCTGATCCCCTTTATCATGCTGTTCGCACTTTATGTTCAGTTTCATGGCGATTTCGGGCCCGGTGGCGGTTTTCAGGCGGGTGTCATCTTTGCCTCGGCCTTTATACTTTACGCTCTGGTTTTTGGTGTCGAGACCGCGCGTGAGGTTGCGCCTGATTGGGTCGTGCGCACCGGCATTGCGCTGGGCGGGCTGATCTATGGCGGAACCGGCGTCGTCTCGCTTTTCAAGGACGGGAATTATCTCGACTATTCCGTGCTTAAGGCCGATCCGGTGGCCGGCCAGCATATCGGCATTCTGGTGATCGAACTGGGTGTCGGCATCACCGTGGCGTCGGTCATGACCGCGATCTTCTTTGCCTTCGCCGGCCGTCAAAGGAGGGGGTGAGGGGCATGGAATCCTTCGGTCTTTATAACTACTGGATTGTCATCTTCCTGATGATGAGCGGCTTTTACGTCGTGATCGCCCGCGGCAATCTGGTGAAAAAACTGGTCGGGCTTAATATCTTTCAGGCATCGGTTTTCATTTTCTATATCAGTATGGGCAAGGTCGCCGGCGGCACTGCCCCGATCATTGCCGAGGGTATCGATACTTATTCCAACCCGCTTCCCCACGTCCTTATCCTTACCGCCATCGTCGTCGGCGTGGCGACCACCGCGCTGGGCCTTAGCCTGGTCGTGCGGATCAATGAGGAATACGGCACCGTCGAGGAAGAGGAACTGGCGGGTAAGGATCCGGCCGAATGATTGCATCCGTTCATTTTCCCGTATTGCAGATTATCCTGCCGCTGCTGCTGGCTCCTGTTTGCGTTCTGCTGCGCGAGTCGCGGCTGGCCTGGTTCACGGCACTGACAGCTTCCTGGGCGGCCTTCGGCATCGCGGTTGCGCTGTTGCTGGACGTGCTGGCAGGTGGGCCGCTGTCCTACGCCGTTGGCGGCTGGAACGCGCCCTGGGGTATCGAGCTGCGCGTCGACGCCGCCAACGCCTTCGTGCTGACGATCGTCGCCGGCATCGGCGCTGTGGTCATGATCTTCGCGCGTCAGAGCATAGAGCAGGAAGTCGGCAATGCCCGGGCCTATCTGTTTTATGCGTCCTACCTGCTGTGTCTGGCAGGCCTGCTGGGCGTCACGATCACGGGTGATGCCTTTAATCTGTTCGTTTTCCTTGAGATTTCGTCTCTTTCCTCTTACGTCCTCATCAGCCTCGGCAAGGACCGGCGGGCGCTTTATGCGGCCTATCAGTACCTGATTCTGGGCACCATCGGCGCCACCTTCTACCTGATCGGCGTCGGGCTGCTCTACCAGGCGACGGGCACCCTGAACATGATGGATCTGGCACAGCGGATCGAAGGGCAGGAGGGGCTGCGCGGCCTGCGCGTGGCCTTCGCATTCCTGACCGTCGGCATCTCGCTCAAGCTTGCCTTGTTCCCGCTGCACCTTTGGCTGCCCAACGCCTATGCCTATGCGCCGTCGGCGGTGACCGGCTTCATGGCGGCGACGGCGACCAAGGTCTCGGTCTACGTGCTGTTGCGTGTCTTCTTCACCATCTTTGGCGTCGAGTTCTCTTTCGATCTGATGCCGCTGGGCGAAATTCTGATGATCCTGGCGGTCGCCGCCATGTTCGTGGCCTCGACCGTCGCTGTCTTCCAGAACAACGTCAAGCGCATGCTGGCCTATTCCAGCGTCGCGCAGGTCGGCTATATCGTGCTGGGCATCGGCATGGCCTCGGTAACGGGCGTGCAGGCCGGCATACTGCATCTGTTCAACCACGCCCTTATCAAGGGCGGGCTGTTCCTGGCGATGGGCTGCATCGTTTACAGCATTGGGTCGACCCATATCCGCGATCTGGCGGGGCTGGGCAAGCGCATGCCCTGGACGGCGGCTGCCTTCGTGGCCGGGGGGCTTGGCCTGATCGGCATTCCCATGACCGCCGGTTTCATCAGCAAATGGTACCTGGTTCTGGCCGCGTTGGAAAAGGGCTGGTGGTGGGTCGCGGTCCTGATCCTGCTCAGTTCGCTACTGGCCGTGCTCTATATCTGGAAGGTGGTCGAGCGCATGTATTTCCATTCAGCCGGCGAAACCGGCGAAAACGTGGAGCGCGCCGAGGCGCCGCTCGGTCTGCTGGTCCCGACCTGGATTTTGATTGGCGCCAGTATCTGGTTCGGCATCGATACGCGGCTCTCTGCGGCGGCCGCGCTTGAGGCAGCTAAAACCCTGCTGGGGGTCGGCTGATGAGCGGTGCGGATTTGGCGCGTGAAATGGGCGCCCTGATGCTGGCAACGGTTCTTGTTCCCTTGATCGTGGCGCTGGTGATTTCGCGGTTGGGCCGCTGGCCGAACCTGCGCGAGGCCGTGACCCTGACCGGGGCCGGTCTGTTGTTCCTGGTCGTGTTGCGTCTGGTCTGGATATTCGACGAGGCGGGGGCGGTGACGCTGACCCTGTGGGAAATGTTCCCTGGCCTCGGCATGACCTTCATCGCCGAACCGCTGGGGATGATCTTTGCGCTGATCGCGTCCGGGCTGTGGATCGTCACCTCGATCTATGCCATCGGTTACATGCGCGGCCATCACGAGAAGAACCAGACCCGTTTCTACATCTGTTTTGCGATCGCGCTGTCCAGTGCAATGGGCATTGCCTTTGCCGGCAATATGTTGACCCTGTTTATTTTCTACGAACTGTTGACGCTGTCCACCTATCCGCTGGTCACCCATGCAGGTAACAACGAGGCGAAGGCCGGCGGGCGCACCTATCTGGGCATTCTGCTGTTTACCTCCATCGCTTTCCTGTTGACCGCGGTGATCTGGACCTGGGCCGTCGCCGGGACCTTGGACTTCACTGCGGGCGGTATTCTGGACGGCAAG
>JAOUMF010000133.1 GCA_029881615.1 Alphaproteobacteria bacterium
GATCTTGTTCGTGTGGACCCAGACGGCGCTTTCGATGGCGTTGCTGCCGGTATCCTCGGCCATATAGCCCAGAGTGACGCAACAATCCAGTTCGTCCGGCGTCAGTCCGGCGGCCACCAGAACCTCTTCCATCTGAATGCCCTTGGCGACGCCCGAAACCAGTAACTTGCCAGCCATTTTTTTCGATAGCAGCTCGAAGCCCTTTTCCAGGCGCAATGTGCCCCCGGTCAGGACAATGATGGCATCCGTTCTGCTTTCCTCGTCTTTCACCGACTCGGGGATACGGTCGATGAAACCGATCAGGCCCCAGATCCAGGCCAGCAGCACAGCCCCCGTCAGCGCGAGAACCGCAGCGAGCAGATGGTATCCTTTTCGGTTCCTGCGTTTGAACATCGTCAGTCCTGCTGCCCGGCGGTGCCCGAAGGCTTTTCACCAAACCGTTATACCATCCGCGTCAGGCTGCGCACTACCGTTCGTCTTGCCGTCGATCTGGCGATCAGCGCGGTAACCGCGGGCAAGGACGCCAGAACCACCCAGTGCCAGGCCAGAAGCTTGACCTGCGGCAGTATGGAGCTGTCGATATGGTCGGCCGCGTAGCCGAGTCCCCAGATTGTCGCCGCGCCCATGGCAATCCCGATTATGCCGCCGCGCAAGCCCTGGGTCAGGGCGAGATTCTGAAACTGCCGCGCGACATAGCCGTCTTCCGCGCCAATCAGATGCAGGACTTCGATGACGTCCTGATGGGCCGCCATTCCGCTACGCGTGGCGAAGATAACGATTCCTATCGTGGCCAGCCCTACGAGCAACACAATGAAACCGGCAACCAGTTCAAGCGCGATCACCAGGTCGGCAAGCTGGTCCTGCCAGATACCGTGATCGTCCAGCAGTGCGCCGGGATCGGCGTTGGACAGCATGGTTTTCAGCTCGCCCATTGGCGGCGGGGCTGCGACGTTCAGGCGCATATCTATCAGCCGCGGCAATGGCAGCGCGTCAAGCGACGCGGTCCCGCCGACCCAGGGTTCAAGCAGGGCGGCGATCTCTTCCAGGGGGATGGCTCGCACTTCGTCGATGCCATCGGTTCGTTCGAGAATCCTGACCAGCTTTTCGACCCGCTCGTTCAGCAGTTCGGGCGCTTCCTGTTCCTGCGGCAGCACCTGTACCGTGACAGTGCCGCTTAATCCGTTGGTCCATTGCCCCAGCATTTCCGACAGCAAGAGCGACCCGGCCAGCATCAGGCAGGCAAGGTAGGTCATCAGCCCGATGATCCAGGGGACCAGCCGTACCGAAGGGTCACGCGATAGGGGCAGGTCTGTGCGGCCGCTTCGAATCATTGTTTTGTGCCGCGTCCGAACTGTTTTCTCGGGTCTCTCGGGTCCGCCGTTCCGTCCTTTGCCTCGACCCGGTCATGGTGGATCAGCACACCGTCTTCCAGGTGAAGGATCGGTTTCTTGAACCGGGAAACCAGGGATTCGCTATGGGTGGCGATGACCACGGTGGTGCCCATCCGGTTCAATTCCTCGAACAGGTAAAGCAGGCGCACGCCAAGGGCATCGTCGACATTGCCGGTCGGTTCGTCGGCCAGCAGAAGGTCGGGCCGGGATATCAATGCGCGCGCGATGGCGACGCGCTGCTGTTGCCCGCCCGACAGAGTCGGCGGCCGGGCCTCGGTATGGTCGCCCAGTCCGGTCCAGGCCAGCAATTCATCCACATGCTTGCGGATCGTGCCTTCCTTGACGCCGGCCACCCGCAGCGGCAGCGCGACATTGTCGAACGCCGAAAGATGGTTCAACAGGCGGAATTCCTGAAACACCACCCCGACGCGCCGGCGCAGGAAAGGCAATCGCTGGCGCGGCAAGGTCGCGATATCCTCGTCGAACAAAGTCACCAGGCCGCGACTCGGCCTGTGAGCCAGATACATGAGCTTCAACAGCGAGGATTTTCCCGCGCCGCTGCGGCCGGTAAGGAAATGGAACGATCCCGGTTTCAGCGTGCAGGTTACTTCGCGCAGCACCTCAGGCCCGGTGCCGTAGCGCATGCCGACATTTTCGAACCGAACGGTGTTATTAAAGGATTGATTTTCAGTCAAATTTCACTGCTGTGTCCGGCTTCGCGGAACCCTTATTCATCAAACAACATTGCACGGAATCCCTATCCGCGTAAAGCGCGGTTCTTGCCAGAATCGCGGGGGCAACTTATACCTTATCCAACCACACCCTGTTTACATCGATTTGGCGCAAACGGGGCAGTTTTCTAAACAGGCGAAACAGAACCTGGTGTAAACCGGCATGATTATTTCCTGCCCATCCTGCGAAACGCAATTCGGCGTTGACGAGTCCCGGCTTGCCCCGGGCGGCACGAAGGTCCGTTGTTCGAAATGCCGCCATGTCTGGCGCGTGGAGCCCGCGCCGGCAGAGCCCGTCGCCGAACAGCCGTCGCCCGCCATCGGGGACGCCTTGCCGGCAGACGAGTCTCCGGCCGCGTTGCGGGTACCCGAAAAACCGGAATTCGAAAACCCCGAGGGCCGAATCGAACCCGTGTTGACCGCGCGCGACCCGGCCGACGTGGACGGCGATGAAGGCGAGGAAGGCAAGTCCGCCGGCCTGACCAAGGCGCAGCGGGAGAAGCTGGCGGCGGCACGCCAGAAAAAGCCGCGCGGCATGATGTTCTGGGTTAAGGTTCTGGCGATCCTGATCGTTGTCTGTGGCGTGCTGTGGCTGGGATACAAGATGATGCCCTTGGCCGATCTGATGAAGATGGGAGAGCCGCCGGTTGCCGATGTCGGCAAGGTGGAGGCCAATCCCGTCCCCGCCGAAACCGCGCCGAAGTAGTCTTTCGGTATTCCGGTCTGCCGACCGGGTTTCGGCTAGTAGGGTTTCAGCAGCCTGTCGATATAATCGCGTTCCACCGGTGGGCGCTGGCGTTCGCCGGCGCGCCGCCGCAGTTCTTCCAGAATGCGGCGCGCCTTCTGGACATCGCTCTCGCTGGGCACTTCGACGTCGGCCTGGGCCGCGCCCTGGCTGCCCGGGGTCCGCCGGCCGAACGGATCCTGCTGTCCTGGCATCCGGCCTCCAGGCTGCCCCTGTCCGGCAGCGGCCATCGCCCCGCCAAATTTCTTCATAAGCTGTTCGGTGGCCGCGCGGGCGCCCTCGCGAAGCTGGTCAAGGGCGTCGGTCTGCGCCGGCACGGCCGCGCCGGGCAGGTTCTTTTCCAGGGCGCCGGTTGACCGCCGCATGGCGCCCTCGGCGCGGCCGAAGGGCCGGGGAATTTCGCCCGTTATCTCGCCAAGCTGCCGCATGATTTCGCCAAGCTGGCGGCGCAGGGCCTCCTGCAGCGCGGTGTCCGCCGACATATTGCCCTGATTCTGGCCTTCCGCGCCTTGCCGTTCCTGCTGGCCGCGCCGCATGGCCTCCTGATATGTGCGGTCCAGCAGTTCCTGCTGCGCCTGCATCAGTTCCTGCAGCAAATCCAGCTGTTCCATGCCCTCGCGGAATTCCTGGGGCATCTGCTGCATCTGGCCGGTCTGCAGGTTTTCCATCAGTTTCTGAAGTTCCGAGAGCATTTGCCGCGCCGCATCCTTGGCGCCGCTTCGCATCAGCTCGCGCATGCGGTCGAACAGCGCTTGCAGCTCCTGCCGATCCATCGCCAGGGCGTTGGGATCCATCATCGGCATGTTTTCCATATCCTGGGGCTGCATTTTGGCCATGGCGTCCAGCAATTCATCCAGCGCGGCCTGCAGCTCGTTCATCAGCCGTTCCAGCTCTTCGTCGGGTGCGTCGCGGGACAGCGCTTCCATCAGCTCCTGCTGCAACCGGCGCAATTCGCGCGCCGCCAGGGACAGCTTGCCGTCCTCGATCCGCAGCGCGGTATCCCACAGCAGTTTCTGGATGGAACCCAGAGAATCGCTGTTGTTTTTCAGCCGTCTGCTGGCCGTCATCAGCGCCATGAAGACCACGCTGTCCCGGTCATATGCGTCGGCGTCACGCGCCAGGCGCATCAGTTCCATGCCGACCATGTCACGGGCGCGGTCCGGGTCGGCGGTGAGTATCCTGCGCTGTTCGATGACGGCGCGCGCCACGGGGTGATTGAAAATCCGCTCCGGCAGGATCGCCGCGATGGGCCCGCTCATCCCTTCCTGGCCGCGCCCGTCACGGGCGATCAATTGAATCTGAACCTCCAGCCCCGCCCAGGGGTGCGGCGTCAGATCGTGATAACCGGCGCCGGCCGCATCTTTCGGGTTCGTCCCGGGCAGCGGAAGTTCGAAAGTTATGCTCTCGTCGCCCGGCAATGTGCCGATGCGGCTTATTCTGGCGGTGACGCCGGCCAGTCCGTAATCGTCATGCGCCTCAAAATCGATGCGTAGCGCGGCCAGCGGCGTCTGGCCGGGTTGCTGAAGGAACGCCGCCGTCGGCTTCTGGTCGGGGATGACCACGACATCCCAGGCTCCCAGCTCGCGCCCGCCGGCCTCGATCGTGACAAGCCCGGTCGCGGTCAGTTCGTGGTGGGCGCGATAGCTGTCCCCGGCGGTTACCTTGAAGCTGCTGTCGGCGCTTTCGTCTCCCGGGCCGACTATTGTCGGCATATTGGCCGCGTTACTGACCTGGGCCACCAGAATGCTGCCTTCCGGCGCTTCGATAACCCCGGTCGGCGACCGCTGGCCGCTGTTGCCTGCACCGGCCAGATAGATCGGCGGCTGGCCGGTATAGCCGGGGGGCGATATCCAGGCATCCAGGGTCGCGCTTCGTGCGGGGCCGGCGCCGATCGACGGCATTGCGGCCCGCACCAGTCGTTCCTGCCAATAATCCCCGGCATCCACGATCGACAACAGCAGCGCCAGGGCGATAACGAAGCGCAGGGAAAAACGATCCAGCGCCAGAACGCCCGGCTTCGGCTCTCCGACCCTCAGCTTTCCGACTTCGTCCCTTAATCGGGCCTGATAGCCGCGCCACATGGCGCGGGTCACCGGATCGGCCTTCAGCCCATCCGCCAGATCGTCGTCCAGGGATTCCAGCGGCCTGTGGGGCAATTCATTGACGCGCTCCAGCCGCCGCCGCGCTTCGGCGTAGCCGGGATAACTGATTTTCGGCAGGTTGATCGTCAATAAACCGATCAGCGCCGCCGCGAAAAGCATCAGGATAGTGGCGTGCAGCCAACCCGGAAACCATGCGAAAAGATCGAAGAACGCCATTGCCAGAAAGGCGCCGGCGATCACCCAGGCCGGCCAGAACATGCGCCATAACCGCTCGAAAAACAGCGCAAAGCCCGAAAGCCTTACGCGTAACAGCCAGTATGCATCGCGGTTCTTCTGGTTCATTTCCGGTCCGTCAAAATATCCTTCGCGGTCTTTTCAGCTCCCGCCCTGCCAGCTTGCCAGGCTTTCGCTCCGCAGCATGTCGTCATAGCTCGGGCGCGGCCGAACAACCGACCAATCGCCACCCCTGACCAGCACTTCCGGCGCCAACAGCCGTGCATTATAGGTCGAGGCCATGACCGCACCATACGCTCCGGCGGTAAAAATTGCCATAAGATCGCCTTCACAAACCGGTGGGATAGGCCTTTGGCGCGCAAAAGTATCGCTGGTCTCGCAGGCCGGGCCCACCACGTCGGCGGGCTCCATTGCCGCCCCGTCCGCGGGCTGCTTCAGCGGTTTGATTTCATGCCAGGCGTCATACATGGCCGGCCGCATCAGGTCGTTCATGGCCGCGTCGACGATCACGAAGCGCCGGTTTTCGCTTTGTTTCACATAGGTTACCCGGCTGACCAGGATGCCGGCATTGCCAACCAGCATGCGGCCCGGCTCGAACATCAGGTGGCAGCCCAGATTGCCGACCGCCCCCTTGACCACCGCGGCATAATCCATCGGCAGCGGGATTTCTTCCTCGCGGTAGGGGATGCCCAGCCCGCCGCCCAGATCGACGCGTTTGATATCATGGCCCAGCGCACGCAGTTCGCCGACCAGCGCGGCCACGCGCTCGAAGGCAATGCGGAAGGGCTCCAGATCGGTCAGCTGCGAGCCGATATGAACCGCCACCGATACCGCGTTGACCCCGGGCAATTCGGCCGCGCGCGCGAAAGCCGCCGGGGCTTGCGAGGCATTGATGCCGAACTTGTTTTCGCTTTTGCCGGTAGAGATTTTCTCATGGGTCTTCGCGTCGACATCCGGATTTACGCGGATGGCGATTTCGGCGGTTACGCCCTTGGACACCGCGATCTCGCTCAGCGCTTCCAGCTCCGGCAGCGATTCCACATTCAGCTGCATGATCCCGCAATCCAGCGCATAGGCCAGTTCGGCCCGGGTCTTGCCCACGCCGGAAAAGACGATCTTGTCCGCCGGGATGCCGCCGGCCAGCGCCTTGCGCAACTCGCCCTCCGACACCACGTCGGCGCCGGCGCCCAGTTCGGCCAGGGTGCGGATCACGCCCAGATTGGCATTTGCCTTCAGC
>JAOUMF010000134.1 GCA_029881615.1 Alphaproteobacteria bacterium
GCAGAGTTGGAAACCGGTCAACCACGTCAGCGGCCGGACAATCGGGAGAGATTGAAAAGTGATCGGACAGGAAGACAACAACGCGCGAATGGCCGCTTTATGGATCATGCATGGCACGGCCTGCGTAAAGCTTCTCAAGGCGCACGGGCGCACCGCGCATGCCGAAAATTTCGAGGCGGCATTACGCGAGTTCGTGGATATCATCGCCGACGAGGTTGGCCGCGACAATCTTTCGGCGGCAATGGACTGGGCCGCGATCCAGGTCTCGGTTTACGGCAATGATTTCGAACAGGGATCGCAGTCGATTCACTGAACGCCCCCTCGTCAGGTTCCGGATTGCTTGGCAGCCCGCAGCGAATTCGCGCGGGCTGTTGTATTTTTGGCAACTGGAATATCCGGGCGGGTGACGCAGATCACATTTTCGCGCGCGATTCGCCAATCTGGCACGAATTGTGCTTATATATATTTGCAACCCTTCCTTATGCCAACTCAGACCCCGACGCGTTCGCGCATCGGGGTCTTTTTTCGCCTTGAAATCGATATCGTTGCCGCCCGGGCGCGGGCCAAGTGGCCAGGTTCTGCTTTGGCACGCTATTTGCTTGTTAACAGGGTGCAACCCTTCCTTATGCCAACTTGGCCTCGGCGTTCGATTTCTGAAATCAAACGCCGGGGCCTTTTCTTTGTTGAATTATCTAGCATTTTATGGATTGCGGGCAGGTACACCGAATTGCCCGGCAAAAGGAGCCTGTCGCAGGATGCGAATCGTGCAATTGCGGATTGCAATCTCGCGCGTTTTCAGTCCGATTTATTTACCTGAACACCGTGCAACCGGCAGGTCAAGGCGCCTGTCTGCGATCGGGCGGCTGAATTCGTTCGGCCCAGAGCCCCCGCCTCGAACGCCGCGCGTCAGCCTGATCGACATGATAACGGTCGACATCCGCCCGCGCCTCGGCCCAACCGCTTCGCACCAGCGTTTCGTTAATATCGCGCTCGCCCAGATAGCAGGTCGCGACCGGCGGTCCATCGCCGCCCTTCGATTCAATATCGCACGCAATATCGCGACCGTCGGCAAGCTTTATCAACTCGGCCCAGGCCACGACGCCACAGCGGAATTTACCGTCGCTCAACTCGCACCGCTCATCGACGGGCGGCGCCTTCAAACCGAAAAGCCGCAGCGTTATTCCGTTCAAAACAATTTCACTGCCCGACCGCACGTCGGCGATACCGGAAATTTCTTCGCCCCAGGCGGAAAATCCGGTGAACAACAAGACAGAAGAAATAGCAGCGGCGTATATGGTTCGGCTGGACTTCATGGTTCCACCAAGCAGAAAAATCGAATCAGACAGGATAATAGCGGGTCTGCACCAAAGAGGCACCGGCAAAATCCATGTTGTGACAACAGGCGGGCAAACAACGGTCTTCCCGCCACCTCCATGGGTTTATTCGGTGTGACTTGGTTGCCGTGAATCGCTAGAGTAGCCTGACATTTGTATAGATAGGTCAAGCGGGAAGCTGCCATGCTCAGGGTTCTGAAATTATTGTTTGTGACTGGCGGGATCGTCCTCGCCTCCGGTTTTATGAACGATCCAGTCATGGCGGCAGAGCAAGACACGGTCGCCATACAGGACCTGGAAGATCTGGTCGCGACGATCGAGGACGACACCCAGCGCGAGGAATTCGTCAAGCGCCTGAACACGTTGATCGCGGTCAAAAAAGGCGAGGATGGTATTCTGCGCCCCGAACAACAATCGCTGGGCGCGATCGTGATCGAGCAGGTTTCCATCCACAGCGAAGCGCTGGGACGGCAATTGTCGGCGCTCGCCGATGCGCTGATCGGCATCCCGGCCGGATTGGCCGACCTGCGCAGCGACCTTTCCGATCCAAAAATTCTCGCCCGCTGGACCGAGGGCCTTCTGGCGCTGATAGCAGTGATTGCGGCGGGATTCGTCGCGCAATATATCGTGAAAAAGTTTCTCGCCCGACCGCTTCAGTCGATTGCCTGGCGCGAGGACGAGGGCATGCTAATGCGATTTCCGCTGCTGGCGGCGCGGCTTGTCCTGATCCTCGTCCCGCCGCTGGCCTTCGCGGCCGCGGGGGGACTTCTGATCAGTCTGTTTGGCGCCGACAGCGTTGCCCGCCCGGTTACACTGTCGGTCATCTACGCCGTGGCCATCGCCGGCGCGATCAACGCGATCTCGCGAACCATTCTGGCGCCCGGCGCCACCGCCGTTCGCCCGATCAGGATGGACGACGAAACCGCCCAATATCTCCATATCTGGATTGCCCGGGTATCCGCCTTAGGCGTTTTCGGCTATTTCGGCGTTCAGGTGGCCGGCTTCCTGGGGCTGGCGGGCGCCGCCCAGTCCTTCCTTTTCAAGCTGACAGGGCTGTTGCTGGCGCTGTTGTTGATCATGCTGATCATGCAGAACCGCCACAATGTAGCGGGCTATATCGGCGGCGGCGAGGGCGCGCGAATGCTGCAGCTGCGCCGCAGGCTGGCCGATCTCTGGCATGTTCTGGCGATTCTCTATGTTACGGTGGTTTATCTGGTCTGGGTGGTCGGCATGCCAGGCGGGTTTGCCTATATCACCCGCGCCACCCTGCTAAGCGCGCTCGCCATCCTGGTCGGGTTTGCCGCGACAGGCTTCGCCACCAGGCTGATAGACAAGACGTTTTCCCTTTCGAACGAGCTGAAATCCCGGCTGCCGGGCCTGGAAGCGCGGGTGAACCGCTACCTTCCATTCGTTAAATCCGCATTGCGGGGCATAATCGCGACAATCGCCTTCCTGGCGGTTTTGCAGGCGTGGGGATTGGCCATTATGGAATGGTTGAGCGAACCCGCCGGCAGGGCGCTGCTTTCGCGCCTGGCAAGCATCGGCGCCATCATCCTGATGGCGGTCGCCGCCTGGGAAGGGCTCAGCGCGGGCATCGAACGCTATCTTGCCAGCGAGGACGCCTCGCGCAGCCAGCGGGCGCGCACCCTGCTACCCTTGATCCGCAAGGTGATTCTGGCGGTACTGGTCGTTGTCGTCGGCCTGACGGTGCTTTCCGAGCTGGGCATCAATATCGCACCGCTTCTGGCTGGCGCCGGCGTGGTTGGGCTGGCCGTCGGCTTTGGGGCGCAAACCCTGGTCCGCGATATTATCACCGGCCTGTTTATCCTGATCGAGGACACTATTTCGGTCGGCGACTATGTCAGCCTGAGCGGCCATGGCGGGACCGTCGAAGCACTGTCCATCCGTTCCATCCGGCTGCGCGATCCATCGGGCACCGTGCATACGATACCGTTCAGCGATGTCACGGCGGTCGTCAATTACACCCGCGACTTCGCCTTTGCGGTAATGGAAATCGGCGTCGGTTACGGCGAGGATGTGGATCGGGTGACGCAGGTTATCGAAGAGGTCGGCCGGGAATTGCGCCAGGACCCGGACCAGCAAGCCCATATTCTTGAAGACCTTCAGGTGCAGGGACTGGATCGTTTCGACGATTCGGCCGTGGTAATCAAGACACGCATCAAGACCGCGCCAGGCATGCAGTGGTCGATCAAGCGCGCCTTCAATCGCCTGCTAAAGCGCCGTTTCGATGCCGAGGGCATCGAAATTCCATTCCCGCAGCAGACCGTATGGTTCGCCGAGGACGCCAGCGGCAATGCGGCAAAACTGACGGAGAAGACAAAATCAGACCAGGGCAAAGCCAAAATGACAGATGCGCCGGCCGAAGGGGATCTGGACGCCGATAAATAAGGCTCCAAACGGGCGGAGCCTCGCCGACCTCAACCGGTCATACGGCCGTGGCGGACCAGCATTTCGGGAGGAAAGACCAGGCTGACGGTGGTGCCGCTGCCCTTCTGGCTGTTGATCTCGACATGAGCACCCAGCAGCTCGGCGAGCCCGATGGATAACGGCAAACCGAGCCCCATGCCACCGATCGGATCGCTCATCGGGTCGCCCACCAACTGACCGAACCTGTCGGTCGCGAGGGGCAGATCCTCGGAGGCTATGCCGGCGCCGCTGTCCTGTACGCTGATGCGGGTGCTGCCATCCTCCAGTTCGGTGATTTCAACGCATACGTCACCGCCTTCGGGGCTGAACTTGATTGCGTTGGACATCAGGTTTTTCAGGATCTGACCGAAGCGTTCCTGGTCGGTCTTGACCGCCGGCAGCGATTCCCCACCCTGGACACGGATGGTCACCTTGGCCTTCTCGGCCCGTTCCTTCAACAGCTTGACCGTTCCGTTCACGACGCCGGCGACATCGGATTCGCTTTCAAACACATCCAACCCGCCGCCCTCGATGCTGGCGATATCGAGAATGTCGTCGATGATCGCCTTGAGGTGACGCGCGCTTTCCGAAATATGGCCGGCATATCCGCGATACCGGTCCAGGTCGGGTTTGCCGAAATGATCGCCATTCATGCCCTCGGCAAATCCGATGATCGCGTTCAGCGGGGTGCGCAGCTCATGGCTGACATTTGCCAGAAACTCGCTTTTGACCCTGCTGGCGGCCTCCGCCGCGTTCTTTGCCTCGCGCAGTTCAGCCTCAACCCATTTTCGGAAAGTGATGTCCTGTGAAACGGTGATCACGTTGACGACCCGGTTGGCTTCGTCCCGCAGCGCCGATTTGGTCGAGAGGAACGTCCGGGTCATGCCATGTGCGTCGGTTATATCTTCTTCATATCCGGACAGGGTGCCCATTCCCCGGAACACTTCCTGGTTGGCGCCTATTTCGCGCTCGCTCTGCGCCCGATCGAGAATTTCGGCGATGGGCACGCCCATCGTTTCCTCGGGCCGCTTGCCATAGAAAGAGGCCATATACTGGTTCATGAAAACAAAATTGCCATCGCGGTCCGATACCGACACCATCGCCGGAACCGTGTCCACGATACCGCGCAGGCTGTCTCGCGTTACCCGCAGGTCACGGCGATAGCGGCGTTCCTTGGCAGCCAGGCTGCGCTCCAGCAGTTCCGCGCGAATCTGGGTTTTCTTGATGTTGCCCCACAGGGCCAGAAGGTTCCGCGCCCGCAAATTGAACTCGCCAGGATCGACCGGATCGGAAAGAACCTCGGATGCGCCAGCCTCCATGGAGCGAAACCGCATCCGCAGATCATCCGATTCCACCAGAAGAATAACCGGCATGTTTTCACATTCGGGAATACGCCGAAACCGGCGAATCGCCCGGACACCATTCAGCGCGGGCATGGTTCGGCCGATGATAACGAGATCGGGCGGTACATCGGCGGCCGCCTCGATCGCGACGCGCGGGTTTGCAAATCCTTCCACGTTCACGTCCGCCTCGATCGACGTCGCCAGATCGAGATACTGGCGCCGCTTCTCCGGGCGATCATCTATAACCATGATAAAGGGCATAACCTGACGGGCTCGCTTGTCTCCCACGTCTTTTTGAATAGCGGCCGCGGTTATTATTACCGAACCGCTAACAAAAAGAAGAGTTTTCCTGAATAAGGTTTATTTTTTATTAAGATGCGCCGCGCGAGTCCTTAAATCAATAAAAAATTTCAACCTCCTATCCCCCCGAAGTAATCATGAGTCTTTTCAAGATACTGACTGTCACGCCGGCGTGTGGATTTTTGGGTGGCGGCGAAGCCAAAATCGCGGCATGTTCGAATCGAGGGCCCGACAGGGTCGAAATTGATATTTCAGGGAGAAAATCGAATGACGCTAAAAAGAATTCAGGTTGGGCCGAGAATGAGTCAGGCCGTAATCCACGGCAACACGGTCTATCTGGCCGGGCAGGTCGCACAGGATGCCCCGGGCGGTTCAGCAACAGATCAGACCAAAAACATTCTGGACCGGATCGATGCCGTGCTGGCCGAGGCTGGAACCGATAAATCCAAACTGATCACCGCCACGATCTGGCTGTCCAACATGGCCGATTTCAACGAGATGAACGCGGTGTGGGATGCCTGGGTAACGGCCGGTGACACGCCTTGCCGGGCCTGCGTGGAATCGGCGAAACTGGCCTCGCCCGACTATACGGTCGAAATTCAGGTTATCGCCGCCTTGTAGTTCTTCTTTTATGGGGCGATCCCATGAAGATACTGGTGTTGGGAAGTGGCGTTGCAGGCATAACGGCGGCCTGGCGCTTGTCGGGAGACGGCCATGAGGTCACGGTCGTCGACCGTCAGCCCGCGCCCGCGCAAGAAACCAGCTATGCCAATGCCGGGCTTGTGGCGCCCGGGCATTCCTTTGCCTGGGCCTCACCCAAGGTTCCGGGAATCCTGCTTAAATCGCTATGGCGGGACGATCAGGCATTCCGGTTCCGCCTGAGGCCGGATCCCCGAATGTGGGCCTGGTCGCTGAAATTCCTGCGCCAATGCACGGCCGAACGGTCACGGGTCAATACGTTGCGGAAACATGCTTTGTGCCTGTATTCGCAGCGGCTGTTCCGCG
>JAOUMF010000135.1 GCA_029881615.1 Alphaproteobacteria bacterium
GCTTCACGTTTCAGTGCCAGCGCCTCGGTTAATCCCCCCGTCTTGTCCAGCTTGATGTTAACGCCGTCATATTTTCCGATGATCGATGCCAGGCTCGCCCGGTCGTGACAGGATTCGTCGGCATAGAAGGGAATGGGGTGCGCCAAGGTGGAGAGTGATTCGTCGGAGTTGGCGGGCAGGGGCTGTTCGACCGCCTCGACTCCAAGTTTTGCCAACGCGGCGGCGAAGGGTTCGACCATGTCGGTGGTCCAGCCTTCGTTAGCGTCAACGATAAGCCGTGAGGCTGGTGCTGCCTTGCGTACGGCGGCAACGCGTTCGAGGTCGCCTTCGCCGGTCAGTTTTATCTTGAGGAGTGGCCTGTGCGACTCGGCTAGCGCCGCGCGGCCCATGGCTTCGACGCTATCCAATCCAATTGTGAAAGCAGTGCTCAACGGGCCGGGTTCGGTCAATCCAGCTAGTTCCCAAGCCCGTCTTCCGGTTGTTTTGGCCTCGAAATCCCATAGCGCACAATCCAGTGCATTACGTGCGGCCCCCGCCGGGAGCGCGCGCTGCAATGCCGCCCGATCCATGCCTCCGGCAGCGAGTTCGGGAGCCAGGGCACTGATAATGCCGGCCACGCCCTCGATGCTTTCGCCGTAACGGGCATAGGGTACGGCTTCGCCGCGCCCCTGTATGCCATTGCCTGTAATCGTGGCAGTGACCGTATCGGCGCTGGTTTTGGAGCCGCGTGAGATCGTGAAAACCTTGGCCAGTGGCCAACTTTCGCAGGTAACTGTCAATTTCAGCATGGGTAACTATTGCGGTAATTCAAGCTCGACTCTCCGTGCGGGCAGGGTCTGTGTCCTGCAAATGTACAAACTGAATGATTAAGCAAAAGCACCCTTTCAAAAAACTAAATTTCCAACAGAATTTCCGGCCGCTGTGACCGCCGCGTTCGATTGCCCGCGGAAAGGAGCGGTCAAAGATATGCGAAATATTGTTGCGTCGGTATGGCACGGGCATTGCTTCATCACCGAGAGTGTTTTGCCAGGCACCGTGAAAATAGTGTGCTGAGCCAATTTTTGCATAGAAGGACGCTGCAATGGTTGAGGTTAATTATGTCACCGCCAAGAACCTGTTTCATCATGAAAATCTCCCGCCACATCCGAAATTGTCCCCGGCGGCCCTAAGCGACGCACGCAGGCAACTGGGTGAAATCAGGAAGTCCATCAAGGCAATCCTCAACTTTGCCGTTAATGGCGCCAAGGACCTGATAGAGGGCGATTGCTGGAGCAATAATATTGATCTGTTTGAATCGCTTTCGATGGATCAGGCCCGGGCGCTGGCCAAACTTCCTGTAGGCACCAACCATCCCAAATTGGGTCCTCGCGTGTTTCATGCGCGCGCCGCTTTCGTTGCGTTCCGGGAATTCGTCAGATGGGAAGTCGTTGGCAAGATCCGTCCTGGCATAAAGCAAGCCGATTATGACGAAATCCTTAGCTTGGTCACTGAATACGCCACTCAAACGATCGACAGTATGCTGCGCGTTGAGAAGGCGCTTGAGACCATGGAGGCTTGAGGTCTCTGGTCACTGTTAGGGGCTGATTCCCAAAATTCGTTAATTTGTTAACCTTTCCATCACTACTCCCTCAGTATACTGATCAAACATTGATTGGATGAATTATTTGGCTGTGCGCCATTTGGTAAAAGCGTACCGCAAAATTTACAAAACAGGGGATCGAGTATGGGTGGAAATTATAGTGACGCGGCCATCAAATTAACCGATGGCTCGATTGATTTTTCGTCGCGCGATGCGGATATAGACAAATTGAATGCGGCCCCTGAACAGGTCGCAAAGCCGGAACCAACCGAACAGACTGTTCCGGGGCCGGATATGGTTCGGGCGATTCTGGTGCTCGCGGCCGAAGCGGCGTTCGAATTACGTGACGGCGTAAAAGACAGCATGTTCCTGGCACAGTTAAGGGAACAGACAAAATTCCTTGAGCATTGCCTGGCGGTTCTACCTGATATTTATCAGGGGGTGGACTGCGGTCTTATGCTCCGCCGGGCTCGGCAATCGGTAGTCCGGTTGGATGATACGATCCGCTGTGAAATTCTTGACCAGGTCCAAGAAAATATGTCGATGGATATGGTGGAAGAAAAGCTTCAACTTGTTAAAGCCGAAGCCGTGGAAGCGGGCCGGGCGTTGGTGCTTCTGTCGGTTCGATGCGCCTGAATATATTTGGCGGTTTCGATCCTGTGTTCAGTTGCCGACAGGCTGAAGGGTGCATTCGTTCTTTTTACCGTTGCGTGATCGGGACATATCCAGGTTGCGCGGCGACGCGATCAAGCCAGGTGCGAATGGCTGGATAATCGCTAAGGTCGAACCCGCCTTCATGGGCGACGTGAGTATAGGCGTAGAGAGCAATGTCGGCGATGGTCAAGCCTTTGCCTGCGAACCAGTCCTTTTCAGCAAGATGTTTTTCCATGACCTCCAGCGCGGCGTAGCCACCCTTTCGCTTGGCCGGAAGCATGGCCTCGCGTTCGGGGGTCATGCCTCCATGTTCCATCCAGAATCGGACGACCGCGATGTTGGGCTCGTGGCTGTATTGTTCGAAGAACATCCATTGCAGCATGCGCGCCCGACCGAGCCTGTCTTCGGGTAAAAACGGCGTTCCCTCGGCCAGATAAAACAAAATGGCGTTGGATTCGGGCAGGAAGGTTCCGTCCTCGAGTTCCAGCAACGGAATCCGTCCGTTCGCGTTTTTTGCAAGATATTCCGGTGTCCTGGTTTCGCCCTTTACAATGTCCTTTTCCACCAGTTCGAACGGCTGTCCAAGAAGATTGAGCAACAGCCTGACCTTGTAGCCGTTCCCGGACGGCAGATAATCAAAAAGACGCAACATATGTCATTCCCTCACTATTTTGGCGCAACTTGCGGCGGCTACGCAGTTTCATGCAATTATTGGCGTTTCGAACCATAGGCGCAAGGTTGGACTTGAGAGGATGCGAGCAGGGTATGGAAACAGGCAGGGGTTATGGAGCTTCGTAAAGACGATGTCCAAACCGGACAACTGCTGCCTTTTTTGGGGAAATTGGAATTGCGATTGTGCCATGCCGGGATTGACGCTTAACGTCTATCGCGCCGGGCTGATATTCGGTTACGCATTTTTCTTGAAGCTGAAGTCGCGATGCGGCGTTAAGCGTGATGTTACCGTCCTAAATTCGCTTCCCTACCCATATGACGCGTCCCACGAGGCTGATGCTGGTGCGGCTAACCCTTTCGTGACTCGGATATACGGGATTGTCCGAATGAACGCTGACGTAATTCCCTTCGGGCGAAAAGACGACGCGTTTTATGACAAGGCCCGAGCGGACTATCATCACATAGATCCCGTCTCCCCTTATCCGGTCCGAGGTTGGCTCTACCAGGACATGGTCACCTGAACGGAATGTCGGCTCCATGCTGTCGTCGTCCACCCTGTAAACCAACAGCTTATCGCATGGAACATTCGAGATGGCCTTGAGCCAATCGGCACGAAAAACCGTATAGTCCAGGAAATGGCCTACACCGGCAGCGGGGCCTGTTTCATCGATCTCCGACAGGCCACATTCCGGAATGAATACGTGCTTGGGTGCTCCCAGTTCCGGTTGGGCCGGTATGAAATCATCGATCAGGTCGTTGGGGTTGCACGCCAGCGCGCGCGCCAGCTTTCTCAGCCAGTCGTCGGTCAACCGACGTTGACGCTTCTCTAGTTTATTGATTTGCGACGCCGTTGTGTCGGTCAGGCGTGCCAGTGCCTCCATCGACAGTCCCTTGCGACGTCGCATCTCTCTGAGGGCCGACATTTCCCCTACCCCCTGATTTTCTTCCCCTTTGGCAGAATGAGAAATTCATCTTTTTCCGCCATTGGATTATCCGGCGTATCACGACGCTGAGGAATGACCGAAATGGACATATTGCCGAAAATAATGTCCAAAGTACCCGAATGTTTACCGATTATTAGCTTTTCTGTCCGTTTAATGCTGTTCCACATACGGCGCATCTCCTCTCAATGGAAGTTAATCAATTGTAATATATCTTCTTTTTTTGATCACGTAATTGTGTCCGCTTTGTCCATTTCTGATTTGATGCTGTTTAAAATTTGATGTGAAAGACAATAAGAGTGCTCGTCATGCGAACCATTTCTAGAAAAACACGCCCTGTTTCACGCTGTCACTATCCGGCAACGCAAGTTTCGGGCCAATCGGACATGTTTTGTCCAGATAATGGCCGGGTAGATCGTTTTTGTTCGGTCTGGTGAAATTCACGGGGCAATGACAACAAATTTCCGCAGGGTAATCGCAGGGCTTTTTCAGGGCAAAAAATACGTTCTCGCCCGGGACTCCAACAAAACAACGTAAGGCCAAGGGACAATGCAAGAACCACGCCAGAAAAACTCGAATAATGTTGTAGCCATGGATTTTGTGCGCCGCCGAAATGGGGTAGGCCCCGGTCCGGGCGGCATAGGTGGTCCTGACGAGCAGGGCAATCTTTACGATTTCTCTGGCAGCAAAGAGCGCCTTGCGGCTGAGTTGACTTCTGTTAATGCAATGTTTTTCCTGTCAATTTCAGAACTTCATCTCACTATTCTCGACAAGCTTCGGGGTATACCGCGCAAATTCATGACCGCTGCGGAGTCTTTGGCTGGTGCGCCGCATTTCAGCGAAAGTAGCACACAGTGGACGAAGGTCATGACCCTGCATGTCCAGACGCTAAGCTTCAGCTGCGAGCCGGTAATGGAAATTGCCCGGTTGCATAATCTTCGAAAACAGGGTGCGGAAGTCGTCGGCGCAATCCACGCGATTGAGGATGCGTTGCCAAGATATCTGGAAGTCGTAGCGTTAAGGGCCTCCAGCGGCACGATGTTGCCCGACCCCGTTACTTTGTTTGAACCGACTTTCGCGATGTTGGACCAGCATTTTGTCGAATTGCATGCGACGGTCAGCTCGTCCATCACTCGCGCGAATTCTCTTGTCGTTGCGCCCCGCAGCCTGTCGGGGCGCCCATAATGCGAGGCTACATCGCTTCGTTTTTTGCTTTAACCCGTATTTTTGATCGAAAAAATTGAGGAAGGAACAGATGACTATGTCGACCATAAAGAAAATTACCCTGGCCTGCACCGCGTTGTTTGCCGTTATGGGGTCGCCGCTTGCGGCAAATGCAGCAGAGGATTATGCGGCGGCTATCAAGCGGGATGTTGTGCCCCAGGTTAAATCCTGGTTGGCCGATTCCGGGCTCATTGCCGCCGTCAACAGTCAGAACTCGCGCCATGCAAGTTTAGGGCAGTCAGACATTGATCGGTTGGACAGCCAGTGGCGCTCGGAAACCTCTTCGGGTAACCGAAAACTTGTCGATGCAGTGCTGTCCAATAGTTTGTCCGGCTATCTAAACGATATGAAGAGCCAGGGAAGCGGCCTGTATACGGAAATATTCGTTATGGATAACAAGGGACTGAACGTGGGTCAGAGCGACGTCACTTCCGATTACTGGCAGGGCGACGAAGCCAAGTGGCAGAAGACATATCTCGCCGGTCCCAGCGCTGTTTTTGTTGACGATGTAGAGTTCGACGAGTCCAGCCAGACCTTCCAGTCGCAACTTAGTCTGCCGGTTGTCGATCCCGATAGCGGCGAGGTGATTGGCGCGGTGACTGTCGGCGTGAACGTCGAAATGCTCCAGTAGGCCATTCAACAATCAGGATTTTTTAGGGGGAGACGGCAAATGCGTATCGATAGACGAGGCAATCCGGGTTATCGAAAAATCCCGACCGCCGAGGAATTGGAAAGCAATGTCGACCTGACCGGAAATCGAAAATTCGTATCGGCTAACGCTAGTGACGTTAGCGGGACGGGGGACAGTCGGGGCGGCAATGTCGCATCGACCCCGTCCGACGCTTTTCGCGATCTGGAATATGAAAACCATGGATTGTTGAAAAACATAGCCAGCATGTTCATCGCTGTTGGACGTGCATTGAAGGACATCAAGCAAGGCAGTTCCAGAACATATGACTGATCCTGTGGGGGCGGATTCGTCCGCTCCCCGGGACAAAGTATGGAAAAACCTGAACTGTCGACGGCTGTTAAACAGGTTTAGCGGCTTAGTCGAGTGATCCAATAAACAGGCCATGGGGGGACGCCGGCGTCCGGTTGGCATACGTCATGGCGCAGCTATCAAGAGGAAGATTATGTTCAACAAGGATACGAACCCAAACTCCTCGACCGGAGGCTTGCGGTCGACAGTCGGCAGGAAAGTCGCCTTGGGGCTTGCCCTGACAATGTTTTTTGGCGTTGCCGCGCTGGTCTATTTCGAGTCCAATGAGCAGCGCAAAAACCTTACGAAAGTATCTTCTGACTTCAGGCAGGTGATCACGACCCAGTTGGGCATG
>JAOUMF010000136.1 GCA_029881615.1 Alphaproteobacteria bacterium
GCGCCTCGAAATGTGAGTCCGCCCTACTCTGCCACGGGCACCGTGTAGTTCAGCGCCAGACGACCGCCATCGACATAAACGATCTCACCGGTCATGTAGCTGGAATCGTCGGATGCTAGGAACACCGCGACCTTGCCGATTTCACTCGGCTCTCCCGCCCGCCCCATCGGGGTGCGCGCCAGCACCTTGTGCATCGCCGCCTTGTCGTTGGCCACGGATTTCAGCATCTCGGTCATGATCGAGCCCGGCCCGATGCCGTTGACCCGGATACCCTTGTCGGCCAGCGCCAACGCCATGGCTTTGGTCAACTGGTTCACGCCGCCCTTGGCGGTGACATAGGGCACGATATTGGGAATCGCGACGACCGAATTGATCGATGACATATTGATGATGGTGCCGCCGCCGCCCTGTTTCACCATCTGGCGCGCGGCAGCCTGGCCGGTCAGGAAAACACCCTTGAGGTTCACCCGCAAAACCGCGTCGAAATCTTCTTCGGATAGTTCCAGGAAGTCGCCGAAATTCACGATGCCCGCATTGGCCACAACGCTGTCGACCCGGCCATAGGCCGCCACCGCGCCATCGATCAGCGCCGTGACCTGGGTCTTGTCGCCCACGTCGCAAGCAATGAAGGAAGCTTCGCCGCCGGTGGCGCGAATCGCCGCCGCCACCGATTCGCCACCCTCGGCGTTCATGTCGGAGACGACAATTTTCGCCCCTTCCGCCGCCATGCATTCCGCGCAAGCCCGGCCCAGCCCCTGCGCCGCCCCCGTAACCACCGCCACCTTGTCCTTGAGCCGCATCACCAGATCCTCCATTGTTGGATATCAAGCCGCAGGATTGCCACGCCGGACGGCCGGCTACAAGGGGAAGTCCGTAATTTCAACGATTGGCATGACGGACGACGGCTACAGCCAGACCATGCCCCGCCAGTTTCAAATCGACTGCCTCACCTTGCCAACAACAGGCGCGGAGATACCCGTCGAATCTTGTTGCGAACAGCGAGAGGTTTTCCATCTACCCCTTCATTCATATGGCGCATGGGCGCTTTCGGGAATTTCCAGGGAGCCGGATTTCGCATCGAGAAAAAGCCTGTCGACGATGTAATCCACGGCGCCTTTGGCCCAGACATCGGGAGACCGGAACTGTTCATGCGATTCGGGCAAACAGGACACCAACATGTCGGTATTGACGCCACCGCCTGGATCGAGCGCCACGGCCGCAACCGGCGACTGCTTGTCGGCCAGATCGAGGGCCAGGCTGCCCATGAGACCTTCGACCGCGAATTTGCCGGCGCAATAGGGCCCAAGGCCGGCGCTGGCGGAACGCCCCCACCCCGAACTCATGCCGATAAACAACCCCTTCCGCGCAGCAATCATGCCCGGAAGAAAGGCTTTTATCGTGTTGACCACGCCGAGAAGGTTAACATCAAGGGCCCTACGCCAAGTCGGGCCGGGAATCTCCCAAACAGGTGCCCGTTCATTGATGACGCCAGCGTTCGCGACGACAATATCGACGCCTCCGCTTTCGAATGCATCGCGGGCGAACCCCTCCAACTGCTCGGGATCGGTTACATCAGCCGCCAGAAACCGATGCGGGGCACCGTATTTCGCCCGCAGTTCTTCGACGTCGGTTTCGGACCGGACAGCGCCGTGAACGGTAATACCGCGCGAAGCGAACTCGTTGACCAAGGCGCGCCCCAACCCCCTAGCCGCCCCAGTTACAACAACATTCCTCATCGCTTTTATGCTACTTCCCTACTTCGCGTAGCCCACGCCCTTCAGCGCGTCCTTGATCTCGCCCAGGATTGCCGGGTCGTCGATCGTGGCCGGGGCCTTGTAGTCCTCGGAATCCGCGATCTTCTTCATGGTGCCGCGCAGTATCTTGCCGGATCGCGTCTTGGGCAGGCGCGGGACCACCGTGGCGGTCTTGAAAGCGGCGACGGGACCGATCTTTTCGCGGACCATGCGCACGACGTCCTTGACGATTTCGTCACCTGTTTTCTCGGCGCCGGACCGCAACACCAGGAACCCCAGTGGCAGTTCGCCCTTGAGCTGGTCGGCAACGCCGATCACCGCGCATTCGGCGACATCAGGGTGATGGGCCAGCACTTCCTCCATACCGCCCGTCGACAGGCGATGGCCAGCCACGTTGATGATGTCGTCGGTGCGGGCCATGATGAAGATATAGCCGTCCTCGTCGATATAGCCGGCGTCGCCGGTGGCGTAATAGCCGGGGAATTCGGCCAGATATGAGTCGATATAGCGCTGGTCGGCATTCCACAGGGTCGGCAGGCAGCTTGGCGGCAACGGCAGCTTGATGGCGATCGCCCCCATCTCGCCGCGCGGCAAGGGATGGCCCGCGGTATCCAGGATCTGCACGTCATAGCCCGGCACGGCGCGCGAAGACGAACCCGCCTTGATCGGCAATTGTTCGATGCCCCAGCAGTTGGCGCCGATGGCCCAGCCGGTCTCTGTCTGCCACCAGTGATCGATCACCGGCACGCCGAGCTTGTCCTCGGCCCAGTGCAGGGTATCGGGATCGGTGCGCTCACCCGCCAGGAACAGGGCGCGAAAATGGCTCATATCGTATTGTTTCAGCAGGTCCGCGTCCGGATCGTCACGCTTGATGGCGCGGAAAGCGGTTGGTGCGGTGAACATGGTCCCCACCTTGTGTTCCGAAATCACCCGCCAGAACGCACCGGCATCCGGCGTGCCCACCGGTTTGCCCTCATAGACGATGGTGGTGCAGCCATGCAGCAGCGGCGCGTAACATATGTAGGAATGACCAACCACCCAGCCGACGTCGGAAGCCGCCCAGTAAACCTCGCCCGGATCGACATTATAGATGTTCTTCATCGACCATTTCAGCGCCACCATATGGCCGCCATTGTCGCGCACGATGCCCTTGGGCTGGCCGGTGGTGCCCGACGTATAGAGAATATAGAGCGGGTCCGTGGCGGCCACGGGAACGCATTCGGCGGGTTCAGCCGTTTTCATGGCCTCTTCCCAGTCGACGTCACGGCCGGGGATCAGGTCGCAGGTCTGCTGTTCGCGCTGCAGAATGACGCAATGTTTTACCGAATTGCCGGCGAGCGATATCGCCTCGTCCAGCATCGGCTTATAGGCGATGACCCGGCCCGGTTCGATACCGCAGGACGCGCTGACGATGACCTTCGGGTCGGCGTCCTTGATGCGGGTCGCCAGTTCGTTCGGGGCGAAACCGCCGAACACCACGGAATGAACGGCGCCGATGCGCGCGCAGGCCAGCATGGCGATAACCGCCTGGGGCACCATCGGCATATAGAGAATGACACGGTCGCCCTTCCCTACCCCCAGCCCCCGCAGCACGCCGCCGAAGCGGGATACCTCGTCCTTCAGTTCCGCATAGGTGATGGTGCGCTTGGCGCCGGTAACCGGGCTGTCATAGATGATCGCGGCCTGGTCGGCGCGCCCGCGCTCCACATGGCGATCCACCGCATTATAGCAGGTGTTGACGATACCGCCGGCGAACCAGCGGTAAAAGGGCTTGTTCGAATCGTCGAGAACCCTGTCCCATTTCTCGATCCAGTCGATCCCTTCGGCTGCTTCGGCCCAGAAACCCTCTGGATCGGCGAGCGAACGGTTGTAGATATCGTCGAAACGGCTGGTCATCATCATGCCTCCTCAAACATCGGGGAAGGTTTGCCCGCCCCTGGCGTCCCATGTTCATTGTTCCGGCGATTGCAACCGATGCGAAACAGCAGCCCTCGTCACTCGCCGTTATCCTTGTCGTCGCGAACCCTTGTTGTCGCAGAATCCCGGCTTTCGCCGCAAGTGCATTTTCGCCGCGCCTCCCGATTGGCATCCCGATGCTGCCCGATCGGCGCGCGCCGGGCAATAACGCAAACGTGACAAGCGCTAACGCGCCCCGCATGGCATAAAGGCATCATACTTCTTTCGATAATAACGACCGAACATTCAGACAGACGCCTAACTGCGACAAATCAGTTTGTGCATTACTCACCAGGAAGCCGACTGCGATGGCCACACCTGACCAAGGTTATATTTTCACCACGACTCATTATTTAACAATGCATTAAGTGATAACATACTAAATTGGCCGCCAATAAATATACAAAATGAACAGGCGGTTCGAATATTGAGTTTATCGGGTTAGACGGCACGCCATACATGCCGCGATGTCCAGCAGGGCGGGACACCCCGACTATTTGAAGGAGGGATAAGGAGTATGGCGCTCCTAAGGAGCTTTCTGCGTAAGGCAGCCAGTGTAGAGTATATCCTGGTCGCGATGCTGGCCGTACTGACGGTCATTATCCTGTACTATACGCTCGGCCTGACCGTTGCCGCCTATAACAATCGCGAAAATGCCAGCGCCGCGGCCTGGAGCAACGGCGCGGCCGACCTGGTGCTGGAAGCATCCACCGCGCTGGCCGGCGAACGGGAAAGTACCGAAATCGCCCTGGGCCTGGGCGAATTCAACGGCGTAATACGGCCATCCATGCTGCCTGAAATCAAAAGGCGGCGCCAGGAAGCCGAACAAGCGTTCGAGCGGCTTAACGCATACGCCCTTCAGGATTATGCGGCCGCGGGCATCGAGACCCGACTGACCGATATCAAACAGCGCTATATCCAACTGAAGGACATGCAGAAGCTGGTTGATACGGCCATTTCCAAGGGCGGAACCCTTACGGAAAAACAGCTTGCGGCCAACTGGTCGAACAGCATTGCCAACATTCTCGACAGTCTGCAGAAATTCAGCTCGGTGGCGGCCTTCCGCGCGGATACGCGCCTGGACATGGGCCACCCCTTTTCCTGGATCCAGGCCAACGCGGATTTGAAACAGGCAGCCTGGAGCATCGAGGAATTCACCGCGCTGGAACGCACCGAAATCTTCGGCGCATTGATCGACAATACCGGGTTCAGCAAAGAGCGCGTGCGGCTGATTGCCCTGTGCGAGGGGCGTATCGCCGAAAGCTGGAAACGCCTGCGGTCCTATGCCGCCCATCCCGACGCCGACCAGGCAATCGTCTCGGCCATAGCGCAAGCGGAACAGGCCTATTTCGGTGAGTTCACCGAGCTGCGCGCCAAGATCATAAAAGTCGGCATGGGATACGGTGGTTATCCCGTCAGCGCGGAAGAATGGCGAAAACAGTCCGTGGCCGCCGGCCTGGCACTGCGCGACCTGACCGCCAAGGCCAGCCTTGTTTCAGCCAGGCTCGCCAACGGCGCTGTCGCCAGGGGCAACAGAAACATAGACGTCGACATCGCCTTGTTGGTGGTTGGGGGATTAAGCTGCCTTATATCGTTCTGGGTCGTTATCGGCAGGGTCAGCCGGCCCCTGCGGAAGATTACCGCCGCGATGAGTCGCGTGGCAGCAGGCCACGCCAACACGGAAGTCCCCTCGCTCGGTCGCATCGACGAGCTTGGCGATCTCGCCCGGGCACTGTCTGTTTTCAAGGACAACGTGCTTGAAAAAGAACGCCTGCAAATCGAACAGGAGGCGACCAAACGGCAGGCCGACGAAGAAAAGCGCAACGCCCTGCTGGAACTGGCGAACCGTTTCGAGAAACAGGTTCACTCGCTCGCACGGGAAGTCACCAACGCGGCCACCAACATGCAGGAAGCCGCTCAACGCATGTCTTCGGTAGCCGAAGAGGGAAACCGGCAATCGGTCACCGTATCCGCGGCCTCGGAAGAAGCCAGCGTCAATGTGCAGAACGTCGCCGCGGCCACCGAACAGCTGGACGCTTCGATCGGCGAAATCGGCCGGCAGGCGGAACTTTCAACCAGCATTGCAAACCGTGCCGTCGAACAGGCGCGCGCCACATCGCAAGCGGTCACGGGCCTGACCGATAGCGCCCAGAAAATTGGCGATATCGTCAGCATCATTAATGAAATCGCGGGCCAGACGAACCTTCTGGCGCTGAACGCCACAATCGAAGCCGCCCGCGCCGGCGAGGCCGGGAAGGGATTCGCCGTGGTCGCGCAGGAGGTAAAAAACCTGGCCAATCAGACAGCCAGGGCAACCGAGGACATCGCCGCCCAGGTAACCGCGATCCAGAACGAAACCCGTGATACCGCAGATGCAATCGGGGGCGTCCTGGACATCATGGACGAAATCAGCGGGATATCGACGACCATTGCGTCGGCGGTCGAGGAACAGACGGCGCAAACCGGCGAAATCGCCCGCGGCGTTCAGCAGGCGGCGGCGGGAACCCAAAGCGTTACCGAAACCATCGGCGAGGTGGCCAAGGCGGCCGGCGAAACCGGCGAGGCCGCCGAACAGGTTCTGAACGCCTCGGAACATCTGAACCGGCAAGCCGACATGTTGAGCGACGAGGTCGGCCGGTTCCTGCAAGGCATTCGTAGCGGTCAGTAAACGTCAGAATCTCGCGCAGAG
>JAOUMF010000137.1 GCA_029881615.1 Alphaproteobacteria bacterium
ATGGCCGCGCTGGAGATTCACCAAATTCCCGTCTGGGACGATAATTACGTCTATCTGGCGCATGATCCGGAAACCGGGTCTACCGCCGTTATCGACCCGGCGGAGGCGGAGGCGGTGCTGGACGCGGCCGCGACCAAGGGCTGGAAGATCACCCATATCCTGAACACCCACCATCACGGCGACCACACCGGCGGCAACGAGGAAATCAAGGCCGCCACCGGCTGCACCATCGTCGGCGCACGATCCGATGCCGGCCGCATCCCCGGCATCGACGTCCAGGTCGGCGAGGGCGACACATACAAGATGGGATCGGCCGTCGCCAAGGTGTTCGACGTGCCCGGCCATACCAGCGGCCATATCGCCTACTGGTTCGAGGAATCGGACGTGCTTTTCTGCGGCGACACGCTGTTCGCGCTGGGCTGCGGCCGCCTGTTCGAGGGCACGGCGGAACAGATGTGGCGCTCGCTGGACAAGTTCCGCGCCCTGCCCGGCACGACACGCATCTGCTGTGCCCATGAATATACCCAGGCCAATGCCCGCTTCGCGGTGACGGTGGATCCCGACAACGCGGCGCTGACCGCGCGCGTGGGAGAGATCGACCGCCTGCGCGCGGATGGCAAGCCAACCGTGCCCTCGACCCTGGCCGAGGAACTGGCGACCAACCCCTTCCTGCGCGCCGACGATTCCGGCGTGGCGGCGGCGGTGGGGCTGGCGGGCGCCGACCCGGTCGCCGTCTTCGCCGAAGTGCGCGGACGCAAGGACAAGTTCTGAAAACAACCCGACGACATAAGGAACATATTCGATGAAGCTGCGCTTTTCGCCGACCTCGCCCTTCGTGCGCAAGGTTACGGTTGCACTGCATGAAACCGGACAGATGGATAATGTAGAGCTTGTGACCACCGACGTCTGGAACCCGGCGACCGATATCGCGGCGGACAACCCGGTGGGCAAGGTTCCCGCGCTGGTCGCCGACGATGGCACGGCCTACGTGGAATCCGCGATGATCTGCGAATATGTCGACAGCCTGCATGGCGGCAGGAAACTCTTCCCGGCCTCCGGCCCGGAACGCTGGCATGTCCTGCGGCTTCAGGCGCTGGCCGACGGCGTGATCAGCGCGGCGGTGGACCGGATCATCGAAACCCGCCGCCCGGCCGACAAGCAGTGGGACGGCTGGCACGAACGGCGCAGCGCGGCGATCGCCCGCACCCTGGACCTGCTGGAAAAAGAGGCTGGCACGCTGGGTGACGAGGCCAACGGCGGCACCATCGCCATCGGCTGCGCGCTGGGCTATCTGGATTTCCGCTTCGACGCCGACAAATGGCGCGGCGGGCGGCCCAAGCTCGCCGCCTGGTACGAAAAATTCGCCGCCCGCCCCGCGATGGTGGCGACGGCCCCCAAAATGCCGACCTGAACCGCCGCGCACGATGAGCGGGACCGGTTCCGGCGGCGCGACCCCGGCCTGGGTGACGGCGCGCACATTTGCCCTTGGCATTGCCGCCGGCTGGCTGTTTTCGGTCACGGGCATGCCGTTGCCCTGGCTGACCGGGCCGATCGCGGTGATCGCCACGCTGGCCATCGGCGGCGTTCCGGTCCATATCCCCGACTGGTCCCGGCCGGCGATCTTCATCATGCTGGGGCTTATCATCGGTAGCCGGGTGGATAGCCGCATGGTCGCCGACCTGGCGCGCTGGCCGGTCAGCCTTGGCCTTCTCGTTCTCTATGTGCCGGTGGCGATCGCCACCATGTTTGCCTATTTCCGGATCGTCGCGCGGGCGGATCCCAACACCGCCCTGGTCAGTTCATCGCCGGGATCGCTGGCCTATGTGCTGGCCTATGCCGCCGACAGCGGCGCCGATGTCCGCAAGGTGGTGGTGACCCAGTCGGTGCGGCTGGGTATCCTGGTGCTGCTGCTGCCGCTGGCGATAACCCAGACGGCGCCCACGCCCGCCACCGCCGCCGCCGTGCCTTTCGACAGCCTCGATCAGGTTTGGCTGTTTGCCGTGGCGGCGGCCGGAGGCGCCCTGGCGGCCTGGAAGATATCCATACCCGCCGCGCCCATGCTGGGCGCGCTGGTGATCAGCGCCGTGCTGCACGCGACCGGTCTTAACACCGCCATGCCGCCCGATGTGGCGGTCAATATTGCCCAGGTAGCGCTGGGTTGCCAGATCGGCAGCCGGATGCTTGGAACGAACCGGAGGGAATTGGCGCGGGTTTCGCTCGTCGGGCTTGGCGCGGTGCTGGTGGGGCTGACGCTGACGGCGCTGTTCGCCCTGACGGTCGATCTTCTGCTGGGCATCGAATTCGCGCAAGGCATGCTGGCCTTTGCACCGGGCGCCATCGAGGCAATGGCCCTGATGGCGATCAGCATGGATCTGGACCCGGCCTATGTGGGCGCCCACCATATTGCGCGGGTCATGCTGATGCCGCTGATGATCCCGCTTACCGCAAGGTTCCTCATCCCGCGCCCCGGCAAACGCGCGGCTAGCGGCCCAGAATAATTTCCTTCGAGGCCAGCAACGCGCCGCCGACGATGGCCGCGCAGGCGATGGCAACGGCCCAGGTCAGGTCGGCGGCGCCGAAGGCGATCAGCAGCAGGGTGGAGATCAGCGGGGCGGCATAGGAGAACACGCCAAGCGACTGGATATTGCCGCGCTTGACCCCGTAGTCCCAGACGAAGAAGGCCAGCCCCACCGGGCCCAGGCCCAGCGCCAGCACCGCCAGCCACTGGCCGGTATTTGCGGGCCAGACGGTTTCCTCGAAAGCCAGATGGGCGATCAGCCCCAACACCGCCGCCGCGCCGCAGAACCAGCCCACCGTGTCGGTCGGCACATGCCCGAAACGGCGCGAAACCACCGAATAGGTCGACCAGGTCAGGGCGCAGGCCGCGGCCGCGCCATAGCCCAGCGCGAATTCCGACTTGAAGTCGACCGACCCGCCGCCGGTGATCAGCAGCGCCGATCCGCCTAGCCCCAGCAACGCGCCGACCAGATGGAACCAACGCAGCCGTTCCCCCGGCAACAGGGCGGAAAACACGACGATCAACAGCGGCCACAGGTAGGCAATCAGCCCGGCCTCAACCGCGGGCGCGTTGCGCAGCGCCAGGAAATAGAAGAAATGATAACCGAACAGCCCGCCGACGCCGAGCAACCATACCGGGCCGGGATGGCCCAGATGGTCCAGCGGGTTCTCGCGGTTCGCTATCCATTTGACCAGCGCGCCGGCGAAGGCGATGGCGAAGCACATGGCGACAAGCTGAAAGGGCGGGACGTCGCCGCTCCAGACCGTCAACAAGGCCAGAGCCCCCCACATCAATATGGCGGTGAAGCCGATCAGGGTCGCCCGCCGGTAAACGGCAACCTCTGTCGTCATGTCATGCCCCGCGCCACACCGATGATCCGTACCGTTTCTGTCCACAGGTCCAGTTCCATCAGTTCGTCGGGCGCAAACCAGCGGGCATCCGCCGCATCACTACCCGCGCGGGGCTCGCCCGATATCCAGTCGGCGCGGAAATCCACCAGGGTATAGTGATATTCCAGCCCGCCTTCACCGTCGCGCGTCATGGAATCGACCACATCCACCAACGGCCCGATCGCCGCCTCGACACCGGTTTCCTCGACCAGTTCGCGCAGGGCGCATTCGCGCACCGTCTCGCCCAGTTTCTGACGGCCGCCGGGCAGACTCCAGCCTCCGGCCCGCGGCGGCTTGCCCCGCTTGATCAGCAACACATCATCGCCCTGGAAACAGACGATGCCAACGCCAGCAATTGGCGCATGCGGATATTCGCGTTTCATGTGGCTCCCTGCCCCGTTTTCACAAGGCAATCTGGCATAATGGGGTGTTCGCCGCAATCGCGGCACGGGCCGGCAAGGATTCCTCGCGAATGGACAGTATATTTTCAGCAAGAATCATAATTAAGAATTCGTTGATGAATAAATCCAATATTTTTATTCCATCGATTTTATCTTTTTTCCACGATCCAAACCGGAGATATGCTATCTTTGGATGCATATTGCGCCCTCTTATCCCTCGGTCAGAGAGTGGCAAGCACCTGATTGTTAAACCCTTTACGCACCTCATAAGGAGGTCGGCATGAAGACGATCAAATTTATTTTCTTGTCCACGGTTCAGGTCTTCCTGATTGCGGCAGGCTTCTCGGCCGTGGCTGCGCCGGCAACGGAAGAACCGCGCGCCACCCCCGCGACGCTGGCCGACCGCGACGGCAACCGGCTGTCCGACGGTCTGGAAGCGATTCTCGCGAGAACGGACCCGCGCACCGCGGTGGCGGTCGTGGTTACATTTTCCGATCCCGCCGGAAACGCAGCCGCCGCACGGCAGGCGGTCGGCCCGTTCGCGGTCAGCCGCGAATACTCGCTGATCCATGGTTTCGCCGCTACCGTGACTGCGGGCCAGGCCCGGGCGCTGGCAGCGCTTCCCGGCGTGTTCCGGGTAGAGGAAGACGGCCAGGTGTCCGCGATGCTGGATGTCTCGCGGCCGGCATTCGGCGTTGATGCGGCACAGGCGGATCCCCTGGCCGGCGGGTTGGGCCTGACCGGCACGGGCGTCGGCATCTGCACCGTCGACACCGGAATCCTGGCCACCCATGAACAGTTCATCGATGGCGCGGGAACCAGTAAACTGGTTGCCTTCGTCGATTTCGTGAACGGCCAGACGGCGCCCTATGACGATAACGGCCACGGCACGGTGGTTGCCGGAATTGCCGCCGGCGACGGCGGTGGATCAACCGCCACGGCCACGGCGCTGCGCGGTGTCGCCCCCGGCGCCTCGCTTTACGCCGCCAAGGTACTGGATGCCACGGGTAGTGGCGCGCTCAGCAACGTCGCCGCGGCCATCGAATGGTGCGCCGGTCAGACAGGCGTCGATATCATCAGCATGAGCCTTGGCACCGCCGGCAGTTCCGACGGACAGGACGTGATGAGCCTTGCCGCCAATGCGGCAACCGACGCCGGCAAACTGGTCGTGATCGCGGCCGGCAACCAGGGTGCGGCGCCAGGCACGATCGGCGCCCCCGGCGCGGCGGCAAAGGCTATCACCGTGGGCGCGGTCGCGGAATGGGCGCCGGCTTCGTCAAGCAACTGGCACTCCGCCGGAATCTATATCGCGCCCTTCTCGGGAAGGGGCCCCACGGCCGATGGCCGGACCAAGCCCGACATCATGGCGCCGGGCGTTTCCATCCGATCGGCTGCCGCCGGCCCCCTACAGACCGCAACCGGTTGCACGACCTGTTACGGCCTTGCCAGCGGCACCTCCATGTCCACGCCGTTCACGGCGGGCGTCGCCGCGCTGGTTATGGAGGCCAATGGCGGCCCGCTTTCCCCGGCCGCGATACGCGACATCCTGCTCACCACCGCGCAACCGCGCGGTGAGGTCGCGGGCAAGGACAATGAGTGGGGATTCGGCCTGATCGACGCCTGGGCCGCCGTACAACAGGCTATGGGCGCCAGTGTCGCCGACTATGCGGCCGTCGACTTCCCCTCCTACACCCACGGGCGGGGAAGCGTGGCCAATTCAGGCGTAACGCGGATCCCGATCGAGACTGTCGACCCATCCAAGCCTCTCGCGGTCACCGTCACTATCGACGGCAAAATCGCACGCCTCGGCTGGAAACCTGATCTGGAGGCAATCCTTCTGGACGCCGATGGCAATCCGTTCCTGATAAACATCCCGCTCTTTGGCGATGTGCCGGTGCCGGGCACCATCAGCACTTGCGCGGCAGGGGATGAATGCGGCGCGGTTGGCCGGCAGGAAACCGTTCACATAAGGCCACCCCTGGCTGCCGGCTACATCCTGGAAATATGGCCTTACGAAGGGTTCCCGAACAAAGGCGCCGGTGGCAGCTTTACCTATGAGCTGTCGAACGGACGCTCCACCGGCGACGCGCCGGCTCCGGGAACCGCGCTGATTGCCAGCGCCGGGCTCGACCAATCGGTGATCGACGGCGACAAGAACGGCGTGGAGACAATAGAGCTGGATGGCAGCGCCAGCGGGCCGTTCGGCACCATCGCTTCCTGGCAGTGGGATTGGACCGACGCCGACGGCCCCCATACCGCAACGGGAATTGCACCCGTCCTGACCTTGCCCGTCGGCGAACACAGCATCACGCTATCCGTCGCCGATATCTATGGGATAACCGCTAGCGATACGGTGCTTGTCACGGTTTCCGCCGGCAAGAGCGGCGGCGGCAAGCCGGGTTCGAGCGGTGGCGGCAAGAAGAACGGCAAATGAAGAACAGCGGCCGGCACCATCGGGTGCCGGCCGTGCCTACCAGCGGAAGGTCGCGATCGTGTAGTCTGGGCTTTGGCCGATCTCGGCGGTCAGGGCTTCCACGCGGTCGGACGCGGGAGTCTCTCCCCACCCGATATCCAGTTCCTGGG
>JAOUMF010000138.1 GCA_029881615.1 Alphaproteobacteria bacterium
CCCAGGGCTCGATCAAGACCGCGATCACCAGTATCAGGCCGAGGAAGGCCGGAACCGCGCCGGGCGGCAATTGGGCCACCGCCTGGATTTCGAACATCTCGCCGCCGATTTCGATCATCTTGGTGGTCGGAATCCCTTCGCGCAGAACCTTGTCGATCAGCACGATCAGGGTCGCGCCCAGCGCCGCCCCCAGGACCGTGCCGCGGCCGCCCAGGATGCTCGCCCCGCCCACGATGACCGAGGCGATCACCACCAGCTCCGCGCCCTGGCCGACGAGGCTGTCGGCGCCCATTTGCTGCGCGACGATCATCAGCCCCGCCAGCGCCGCCAGCACAGACGACATGATGAAGGCGCGTATGCGCACCCAGTGGGTCGGGATTCCGGAGAGTTCCGCGGCGCGCAGGTTGCCCCCCACGGCGTATGTCTCGTACCCCCAGCGGGTTCTTGCCAGCACCACCGCGCCGACCGCCGCCACCAGCATGAAGATAATGATCTGGTTATTGAAGCCCAGCGCGTTGTTTGCGCCGATCGCAAAGAAGGCGTCGGATCCGGCCTTTTCCGCATAACCGATATTCTTCCCGCCGGAAAGTCCGAGAACCAGGCCGCGCCCGACCAGCAGCATGGTCAGAGTCGCGATAAAGGCTGGGACGCGTAGGAATGTCACAAGGACGCCGTTGACGATGCCGATCGCCACCCCCGCGCCGAGGCACACCAGAATAGCGGCCGTGGCCGAGAAGTCGTAGAAACCCGGGGCGTACAACAGCGAGAAAATCATCGCGGACAGCCCCATCGTAGAGCCGACCGACAGGTCCAGGTCCTTGTTTACGATAACGAAGCACATCCCGACGGCCATGACGCCATAACGCGCCGCGTCGCGCAGCGTTCCCGCCAAGGCGCCGGTATCGCCGAAGAATGCAGGATTGATATAGGCGCCGATCGCGTAAAGGACGCCCATAAAGGCGAGAACGCCCAATTCCCAGGCGCCGATGCCGCGGGCCAAACGAGCAATCACGATAAACCCTTCCAACTAAGGCTGAAATTTTGGCGCACCTCGACCGGCAGCCCGGAAGGGGTGGACATTCCAACCCCTTCCGAAGCCGATCGGGTACCCGATAACGGTCTTTGCTTAGTTCTCGTGGCGCTTGCCGACGTTACCAACATTGGCCTTGGTCACGAGCTGCGCGCGCGTGTCCAGGTTGGCGGCGGAAACGCCGCGGTCGATCTGCAGGAAGAGCTGCGAGATCGGGTAGAAGCCCTGCAGGAACGGCTGCTGGCCCAGAGAGCCGTCCAGCGTGCCGGTCTTGATGGCATCCAGCTGCTTCGGACCCAGGTCGAAGCCGTAGGAGCAGACCTTGTCCTTGATGCCGGTCTGGGCGACCGCATCGGCGATCGCCGGCGTCACGAAACCGTTCGTGCCCATGATGCCGACCACGTCGCCGCGCGACTCGATCAGCGTCGTGATGCTGGAAACGATGTTGTTGGCGTCGACGTCCACGCCGATATTGGTCGGACCCGCGTCGACCTTGAAGTCACCCAGGCGGCCGGCGTTCTTCAGCGCCACAAGCGTCGCGTTGAATGCGGCGTTGGTGCGGTTGTTGACCTCGACATTGCCAAGCGTGGTCGTGTTCGGGAATACGATCGTGCCCTTCTTCACGCCCGACGCCAGGATGCACTTCGCCATGGCTTCGCCGCCGATCGCCGCCGCGGAGGCGTCCTGACCGGTGTGGCTGATCTGCGAACGGTTGAGAATCTTCGGATCGAAGCTGTTGAAGGTCGCAACAGGAATGCCGATTTCGAACGCCTTGGCAACGATGTCGTCATAAGCGCCGCTTTGGGGCGTCGTCATCGCCAGGCCGTCAAGTGTAGGATCCTGGATGATCTGGTTCAGAATTTCCAGCTCGCGCGGGATATCGTCTACCGGCGCTTCAGACCCCAGCATCAGGAGATTGACACCGAACGCGTTTGCGGCCACCTGTGCCCCGACATAAGCCGGATCGAAGAATCCGTTGCCCGCCGTATGCGTCACGATCGCGAAGGTCAGTTTCCCGTCGTTGCTACGGAAATTCGCGGTGCCCTGCGCGGGCTTGGCCGCGTCCTCGAAGCTCCAGCCGCCAACCGCCTGGGAAACGGTCTGTGCCATCGCCGGTGTGACAGCCACGCTGGCCGCAGCAAGCAGGCCCACGGCAAAAATGTTCTTTTTCACTTTTCGTCTCCTCCTACGCATCACTTGCGACGTGATGCCCGTTGATATTCGCCCTTTATTAGGGGCGCTCGTTTTCAAGAACCGCCGACCCAAAGGCTTGACGTCCTGCAATTGGGTCATGCAGCTTGCATGAGGATGATGGACCTTGCTAAATGGAGGTGTCAACAGACCACTTATCGGCATCGCGAAAATAGTCGCATTTGGTGTGTCACGGCTGCGCCGCGATTGAATTATTCCGGTCATTGCCACCAGAAAGAAGGGCAAAAAAGGCGCAGCCTGTCTGGTGGTCATGGAGCAGCCGCAGGTGTCTGCGCAATATCGGCAGCGTCAGGAAGCATGGTTCGCGACCTGGCACTCCCTACAATTGGATCATCACGAGGAATTACAGGAGTCAGCCCGTGTCATTTGCCGTTTATCCAAGTCTGAAAGATACAGTAGTCTTCGTTACCGGCGGTGCGTCGGGCATTGGCGAGAGCATCGTCCGTTCCTTCACCGACCAGGGGTCGAAAATCGGCTTTGTGGATATCGATGCCCAACGAGGCCAGAAGCTCGCCGATGAGTTGCGCGGAGCAGGCGCAACCATTCATTTCGAGGCCTGCGACCTGAGGGACACCAACGCGCTGAAGACCGCCTTTGCGAACCTGAAGGACGCGGTCGGGCCGGCCACCGTTCTGGTCAACAACGCGGCCCGCGACGATCGTCATGGCTGGGAAGACGTAACGCCGGAATATTACGACGAACGCATCGCAACGAACCTTCGCCACATGTTCTTCGCGACCCAGACCGTCGCCCCCGATATGATAAAGGCGGGCAAGGGGTCTATCATCAATTTCGGCTCCAATTCCTGGTGGGAAGCGTCGGGCGGCATGCCGGTGTACACGACCTCCAAGGCGGCGGTGCATGGCATGACGCGATCTTTCGCGCGCGACCTCGGACAGCATCGCATCCGCGTCAACACGGTGGTGCCGGGATGGGTAATGACCGAACGCCAGAAAGAACTATGGGTAACGCCCGAGGGCCTCGAGGGCCTGCTTAAGCGGCAGTGCCTGCCCGATTTGATCGAGCCGACCTATCTTGCCCGCATGGTGCTCTTCCTCGCCTCCGACGATTCGGCGATGTGCACGGCAAACAACTATATGGTCGAAGCAGGTTCAATCTGAAGCCGTTTGGGCGGAAGAGGACAACACACCCCTTCCGCCCGTTTGCCTCGATATCTGTTGGCGTAGCGCCGGCCACTATCCTGCGAAGCGGGGTTCGGGCAGACCCTTCACGCCCAATCCTGTTACTATGTAAAGGGACCCGGCCTCCGGATCGCTTGGGTCATTTGGGTTGGCCGGATCGACCATGGAAGTGACGTATAATCGGTCCAGCGACGGCCCGCCAAAGGCGCAGCTGGTCGTCTTGTCGGCGGGAATTTCGATAGTCCGGTCGATGCTGCCGTCGGGCGCAAAGCGAACGACGCACCCGGCGCCCCATCTTGCATTCCAGATATATCCCTCGGCATCGACCGTGGCGCCGTCGGGCGCCCCCGGCGCTTCACCGGGGCCTACGAGTATCCGCGTATTGGATATCGCCCCGGTATCGATGTCGTAGTCGCTGGCGTAAATGGTCCCCTTGGCGCTGTCCGCGTGATAGAAAATTCTGTCGTCGGGGCTCCAGCAGGGCGCGTTGAAGATTACCACACCGCTGCCAAGCGTCACGCAGTTCATATCGGACGACAGGCTGTAGAATGCCCCGACCGGATCGCTTTCCCGATAGTCCATGGTTCCCGCGACAAAGCGGCCTCGGCGGTCCGTCTTCCCGTCGTTGAAGCGAGTACGCTCGATAGTCGATTCCGGATCGAGGATCGGGCAGCACTCGCCGCTCTCGAAATCGAAGCTGTTGAAACCGTTGCGCAGGGCGAGCATCGCTCCGCCGTTCTTCCGAAGGGCCATGGCCCCGATATGATCCGGCACCGGCCATGAGGCGAGGTCGCCCCCATCCGCATTCGATCGCCAGATCCGCTTACCCAGAATATCCACCCAGAAGAGAACCTGCTGCTGCGGATTCCACAGGGGCCCTTCAGCGAGTTCGAATTTCATTTCCGTATGGCGTTGAATTTTCATCGGTTATCCTCCTGTCCAAGGTCGCATGCTGGTGGTAGCCCCGCCATCACATCGGGCGCGGGAAGGTCGACCAGGCATGGCAGCGACCTGCCCAGACGGCTGTTGCCATCCAGAGTGATACCGAATCCTTCGCCGCCGCCATCGCCTTTATTCAGCATACGGACGATTTCGGCCGGCTCTCCAGACTGTGACACCAGTATTCGCGTGCAGTCCTCCAGCCCCGACAAAGGCTGGTAGAGTTGCTCGGAAGCCGTGATTGCGATCGTATCGATTCCCTGCGCACGGTACAGCGCCTCGGCAGTTCTGTTTATACAGTGCGACCCGCCCATCCCAATCGGGACCAGACGGCCGGTACGCCGGATAGGGGCCGCAACGCGCCCGGCCAGTCTCGCGGCTGCGTTCAGTGAAGCGACTGCATCGACATGCTGCTGGCGCATCTCGGCCCGGATCATTTCGATGCCGGGAGCGGAATCATCAATATTGGTGTGAGGCATTAAACCAGGAGCCCATGGGAAGTCTGGTCTGCGCTTTACAGGCGCTGACGGTTGAAACGCGAATCGCAATTGTTTATAGCGCTTCCACCGGCTCGATGGTAGCGGCTCACCAGTGGAATTGGCCGGACTTGTACATCTCGCCAGTTACGGACCGTTCGGCGCTCACGCGGTTGCTCCAACCACGTGTCTTCGGGCCGTCATAACAAGGTTTACCGCCCAGTTTCCCGGCCCGCACACGCGGGCTGCGGCTCATGCTTTGTTCGCCACAATTACAGCCTCCGCCCGGGCAACCGCTGGCGTCAAAAAAATACCGATCGAAATCTGCCGGTTGGAACCCATTGACGTATTATGCGGGTATTATGATATGGCCTCCGATGTCAGCGTGATCTGATGTCACAGCTTGCATCAGGCAATGTGGAAGTCCCGGAGTAGGGCAGGGAGCATGATGCCACGATAGCGACCAGGAGTCGGCCGATTGTTACCCATATGTTACCCAAGAATGACAAAGGGCCGCGTCATTATGGCGCGGCCCTCTGATCGAATTGGCTCCCCGGGACGGACTCGAACCGCCGACAAGGTGGTTAACAGCCACCTGCTCTACCAACTGAGCTACCGGGGATCAGGGTAGCGACCGGACGCATGCGCCTTTGAAACTCTGGCGTCGCCCGGTGAGCGGCGCGGTTATAACAAAAGCTTTTGCCGTTGCAAAGCCTTCCTTTCAGCTTTGACGGTCAATCTTGAAATTATTTATCCATGGCTGCGGATTGCCGGGCCTGGGCGTGGTTTGCGCCAGTCGCGCGCCAAGGTGGCGCGGTTTTGGCCGCGAGATCCGCATTGATTTGATAAATAATGAAAAATTGGAGGTCCGGGCCGGAATCGAACCGGCGTACGAGGCTTTGCAGGCCTCTGCATAACCACTCTGCCACCGGACCCCGGCGCACGCCCGCCAACCGCGCGGGATGAGTGCGACCGTCATATACGTGGCCACGCGGTTCTGGTCAAGGCGGTCTGCGACCATCGTTCCGTTGTTTTCGCAAGGACGGTGTCATATATAGTTATGCGAATCGATTTCTTTGCCTGCCGGTTCCGGCACAACCCCGCAACAGGAGATATGCGGCGATGGATTACAATGTTGCCCGCAAGAACATGATCGAACGCCAGATTCGGCCCAACAAGGTCGTCGACGAGGCGCTGATCGCGTCGATCGGCGACGCGCCGAGGGAGCGGTTCCTGCCAGAGGAATTGCGCGCCGTGGCCTATGTGGACGAGGATTTGCGGCTGAGTTCCGGGCGCAACCTGATGGAACCGGTGGTGCTGGCCCGGATGCTGCAGGCGTTGGCGCTGACACCCGCCGACGCGGTGCTGGATATCGCCAGCGGTACCGGCTATGCGGCCGCCGTCATGGCGCGGCTGGCCGGCACCGTGTTCGCGCTGGAAAGCGACGGTGACCTGCAGGCCCGGGCAAGCGGACTGTTCGGCGAACTGGCGCTGGATAATATCATGTCCGAGGAAGGCGATCTTACGGCCGGATGCCCGCAACATGCGCCCTATAACGCGATTC
>JAOUMF010000139.1 GCA_029881615.1 Alphaproteobacteria bacterium
AACAAGCAGGCGTGCGGAAAGACTTTGCATGCGTTTATGGAAATACCGCCCATAGGCTGCCGGTGCCATTCTTATGCGCACCGACTACAGGTTTCCGCTTTCCGAAAGCCTATTTCAAGAAAAATCAGGATCAACTCCGGTTAGCCCGCAGCATTTTCAGGACGGCGGGCAATAGCGACAAGACCGCCAGGCCCAGCATTCCGGCTATAATTTCCGGAGTTATGGCTTTGGACACGCTAAATTCCTCACCCCTGTCGAAAATGGCGCCCAATCCCGCACCAAAGGAGGTGTAAACGAAACCGCCAGGGATAATACCGATAAACGTGGTCAGCACGAAAGTCCGCAGCCGCACCCCGAGGAAGGCCGGCACAAGATTAACGGCAAAAAATGGAAAAACCGGGACAAGCCGCAGGAACAGGAGGTAGCTGAAGGCATTTTTGTTGAATGCTGTTTCTACCTGCTGCAGCCATGGACCCGCCTTTTTTCTAAGAAAATCGGCGAAAACCGTTCTTGCCGCGAGAAAAAGCAAGGTGGCGCCAATCGTCGCGCCAATCACATTCCAGGCCGTGCCGAACCAGAGGCCGAACAGAAAGCCGCCGGAAATCGAGGTGACGGCGGCGCCGGGCAGGGAAAACCCGGCAATCGCGGCATATATCGCTATGAAGGCCAGTGTGGTGGCGAATTGATTCTCGGAAACCTGCAGTAACAACCATTCGCGATTCTGTTTCAGCGAGTTGAAAGTTACGTAGGACTGTATGTCAAACGCAAAAAAACCGACAAATCCACAGACAAATATCGCCAGCAGAAATGCGCGGCGCACGGTAAAAAATCCGTCCTTGCCACCATCGCCCGGTGCGTCGTTCGGCTTGTCGCCGATCCTTGAATCGGGCGTTTCCGCAGCGTTTTGTGTCAAACTGACCTCTTTGTGTTTTATAGCTTGAACCTCGATAAGGCATACACATCTAGTGTAGTGTCTGCATGGGGGCTAGTCACCTTGCCGTGAAACCCTCAAAAACTATTGCCGCATGTAATTGACTTGCCCCGGGTGAGCCTCTATACAGCGGGCCTTGTTTTTATGCCTGCGTTTGGAGATTAACGTGAAGCGTACTTTTCAACCTAGCCGCCTGGTCCGTAAACGCCGTCATGGCTTCCGGTCCCGGATGGCGACTAAGAACGGCCGCCTGATCCTTGCGCATCGTCGCGACAAGGGCCGCAAGCGTCTGTCCGCCTGATTTTTCGTCTTGCCGTGGAACGACTGAAGCGGCGTATTGAATTCCTGCGCGTTGCGAGTGCGCGCCGAAAATGGGCAATGCCCGGACTGGTATTGCAGGCGCGCCGCCGTGACGATCAGGGCGGCGCGTTGCGCGTTGGGTTCACCGCAAGCCGCAAGGTCGGTGGCGCGGTTGCGCGTAACAAGGCCAAGCGGCGGTTGCGGGCGGTGGCCGAACAGGTCATCCCGGCACACGGGAAGCGCGGCTACGACTATGTGCTGATCGCGCGGGCAGGAACCCCTGGCAGGCCTTATTCGGCCCTGCTGAAGGATCTGGAAGCCGCATTGAAGCGGGTCGACGCCTGGCGCGATGACGATGTGGAACAGAAGTGAGTAAGTAGAGCCATGGGCCTTGCCGGGACCATCATGCGCGGCGCGATCCGCGGTTATCAGCTCGTCATTTCCCCGATTCTGCCGGGAAGCTGCCGCTACTGGCCGTCCTGTTCGGCCTACGGCATGACCGCGATAGCTCGGCATGGCGCGGTCAAGGGCGGTTGGCTGACATTGCGGCGCCTTTTAAGGTGCAATCCCTGGGGCGGATGGGGCTACGACCCGGTGCCTGAAATCGATGAAAACAATAGTTGCGGACATTGCGGCCCTCATGCCGGTATCCCGCATGGCCAGGAAGGTAAAGGGGCATGAACGAACAAAAGAATCTGGTGTTGGCCATTGTGCTGTCGGCGATCGTTTTTTTCGGCTGGCAAATTCTGGTCGTCAATCCCCAGCGGCAGGCCATTGAGCAGTCCCAGCAGGTAACGCAACAGGCAACGCAGCCAACCGGGACACCGGCCGGCGAGGCCCCCCGAACCGATTCCATGGATCCGGTCGCCTCTACCGGTATGGAACTGGACCCCGCCGAAGGCGTGGCGGGTACGCAGTCCCGCGCGGACGCACTGGCAAAATCCGGCCGCGTAACCATCAATTCGCCGCGTCTTGGCGGCTCCATCGCTTTAACGGGCGCGATCGTCGACGATATTCTCCTCAAGGATTATCGCGAAGAAGTCGAGCTGGACAGCCCCAATATCACGGTGCTTAACCCCACCGGATCGAACAACGCCTATATCGCCAAATTTGGCTGGAGCAGGCAAAAGGGTGTTACCGTTCCCCAAGTCGATACGGTATGGACCGCCGACCGCGACGTGCTGACTGTTGATGCACCGGTCACGCTTAGCTGGGCCAACGGCGAGGGCCTGATCTTCGAACAGGAATTCTCGATCGACCGGAACTTCATGATCTCGGTGACGCAGCGGGTCCGCAACCGGGCGCAAGAATCTGTTTCGCTGCAGACCTACGGGGTGATCCGCCGTTTCGGCAAGCCAAATATTCTCGGTTTCTACCTTCTTCATGAAGGGCTGCTCGGCATCTTCGACAACTCGCTGACCGAAGTCGATTACGATGAACTGGAAGAAGACGGGCCAGTTCACAAGAACGCGCAGGGCGGGTGGCTTGGCATTACCGATAAATACTGGCTGGCCGCCATCATTCCGGCCCAGGAACATACGGTCGATGCCAATTTCACGATGGGCGAGAACGGCGGAGTCAAGACCTATCAGGCCGACTATGTAGGCCCCGCCATCGAGGCCAGGCCGGGCGGCGTTGCCGAAACGTCCGGGCGCCTGTTCGTCGGCGCCAAGGAATTGTCGCTGCTGGACCGCTATGCCGAAGAAACCAACGTTCCGAATTTCGATCTGGCGGTGGATTTCGGCTGGTTCTATTTCCTGACCAAGCCGATGTTCATAACGCTCGATGTTCTCTTCGGATGGTGGGGTAATTTCGGGCTGGCAATTCTGTCGCTGACCCTGATCATCAAGGCGCTGCTGTTCCCGATCGCCAACAAATCGTACAAATCCATGAGCAAGATGAAGCTTCTGGCGCCCAAGATGGCCGAGCTGAAAGAGCGTTATGGCGACGACCGGATGCGGCTAAATCAGGAAGTCATGGAGCTGTACAAGCGCGAGAAGGTAAATCCCGCGGCTGGCTGTTTGCCGATTATCCCGCAAATGTTCATCTTCTTCGCGCTTTACAAGGTGCTGTTCGTCAGCATCGAGATGCGCCACGCGCCGTTCTTCGGCTGGATTGTCGACCTGTCGGCCCCGGACCCGCTGGGCGCGCTGACCCTGTTCGGATTGATCAGTTGGCAGGTGCCGGCCTTCCTGGCGATGTTCAATATCGGTATCTGGCCGATCCTGATGGGCCTGTCGATGTATGCCATGCAGAAGCTGAACCCGCCGCCGCCCGACCCCATGCAGGCGAAGATCATGAATATGCTGCCGATTGTCTTCACCTTCTTCCTGGCGACTTTCCCGGCCGGCCTGGTGCTGTACTGGACCTGGAACAACCTGCTGTCCATCGCTCAGCAATGGACCATCATGAAGCGGATGGAAAAACAGCTGCAGCAGCAGAAAATACCATAGTGCGTCCGGAAGGACCCGGCTTATGAATCAGGACTCTCCCGACAGCGGACAAGGGCCGGACGAAGAGTCTCTGGAGGCCGGGCGGCTGTTGTTTGCGAAGGAATGCACCTTCGTCATGGGTGTGGCGCGGATAGACGATCTGCCCCCTGACGTACTGCCTGAAATCGCCTTCGCCGGCCGCTCGAATGTCGGCAAGTCCAGCCTGATCAATGCGCTGACCGGGCGCAAGACGCTGGCGCGGACCAGCAACACGCCGGGCCGCACCCAGCAGCTGAACTTCTTCGACCTCGGTGGGCGGTTGACGATCGTCGATTTGCCCGGCTACGGCTATGCCAAGGCCCCGAAGGGCGAGGTCGACCGCTGGAACCGGCTGATCCGGAAATATCTGAAGGGCCGCGTCGGGTTGCGCAGGCTCTGCGTGCTGATCGATGCCCGGCACGGCGTGAAGGTGTCGGACCGGCAGGTCATGGATATGCTCGACGAATCCGCGGTGGTTTATCAGATCGTGCTGACCAAGAGCGACAAGGTGAATGCCGGCGAGCGGGCGAAGCGTCGCGAAGAAATTACGGCGGAAATCCGCAAACGTGCGGCGGCCAACCCCATTATCCTCGAGACCAGTTCAGTAAAGGGGCGTGGTATTCCCGAACTGCGCGCCGCCCTCGCGGAACTGGCGAACGGCGAGGCGATGGGTTAAAAGAATCCGGTAACCCAACCCGGCACGGAACCAGGGCGATGAGCGACAAGGCGAAACGGCAAAAAGACTGGCTGGAGAAAGCGGGAATCCTGACGGAGGCCCTGCCCTTCATGCGCCGCTATTCCGGCAAGACCGTGGTTATCAAATATGGCGGTCACGCCATGGGCGACGACAAGCTGGCGTCAGATTTCGCCCATGACGTCACGCTGTTGAAGCAGGTCGGCATCGACCCGGTCGTGGTTCATGGCGGCGGCCCGCAAATCGGCGGAATGCTGGAACGGCTGGCCATCAAGAGCGAATTTGTCGACGGGCTGCGCGTTACCGACGAGGCGACCGTCGAGGTCGTCGAAATGGTGCTGTCCGGGCTGCTGAACAAGCGGATCGTGATCGGCATCGGCAATGCCGGCGGACGGGCCATCGGCATTTCCGGCAAGGATGGCGGCCTGATCCACGCCCGCAAATTGCGGCGCACGGTGGCCGATCCGGACTCCAATATCGAAAAAATTCTCGATTTGGGTTTCGTGGGCGAGCCGGACATGGTGAACCCGCATATTCTGGACGCCCTGAAGCCCACCGACTTCATACCCGTGATCGCGCCGCTGGGCGCGGACGATAACGGGCAAACCTATAATATCAATGCCGACACGGCGGCCGGCGCCATTGCCGGCTCGGTCGGCGCGACGCGCCTGTTGTTACTGACGGATGTGGAAGGTGTGCTCGACAAATCAGGCCAGCTGATTCACGAGATGAGCGTCACCGAAGCCAAGGGCTACATGAAGGACGGCACGCTGCATGGCGGCATGATCCCCAAGGTCGAGACCTGTATCGAGGCGATTTCCAACGGTGTCGGCGCCGCGGTCATCCTGGATGGGCGGGTGCCGCACACGATGCTGCTGGAAATGTTCACGCCCGACGGATCGGGCACCCTGATCCGCGGCGATTGACATGACCGAGGAACAACGCCGCGCTCTGGCCGAGACGAAGGTCTGGCTTTTCGATCTGGACAACACGCTGTACCCGGCGAGCTGCAATCTGTTCGACCAGATCCATGTGCGCATGCGCGATTACCTGATGGATTATTTCAAGGTCGACGAGGAAGAGGCGGGCCGTATCCGCCGCAAATATTTCCTGGAACATGGCACCACGCTGTCGGGCCTGATGGTCAACGACAAGATCGACCCGACCGGCTTCCTGGATTACGTGCATGACATCGACCTGTCGCCGGTGCAGCCGAATCCGGCGCTGGACGCCGCGCTGTCGCGCCTGCCCGGGCGCAAGCTGATCTTCACCAACGCCGATGTCGGCCACGCGGAAAACGTTATGGCGCGGTTGGGCGTGGCGCATCATTTCGAGGCGATCTTCGATATCGTCGGCGCCGATTACATCTGCAAGCCGAACCCGGCGCCCTATGCGCAAATCGTCGCCGACTACGGCGTTCCGGCCGAGTCCGCGGTGATGCTGGACGACATGTCGGTAAACCTGGAACCCGCCGCCGCCCTGGGCATGCAGACCGTATGGGTCCGCACCCACTATAACTGGGCCGGCGATGAGGTCGAAGACCCCGACCATGTGCACCACGTGACCGAGGACGTGACGGCGTGGCTGGAAGGGGTTGTGGGAGCTTCCTGGAGCGGCCCACTCGCTTGACAGCTCTTGCATCACGCAGCATTGTCCCGCCGGAAATTGCTGGAAAATTGCCCATCATTATGAGGAAGAAACCCCCGCCATGAGCCACGCCGACTTGCAAGCCACCATCGATGCCGCCTGGGACGACCGGGACAATGTCGGGCTGGATACCGCCGGCCCGGTTCGCGAGGCCGTTGTCGAGGCCCTGAACCTGCTGGATGGCGGCAAGGCCCGCGTCGCGGAGAAGGGCGGCGACGGCTGGGTC
>JAOUMF010000140.1 GCA_029881615.1 Alphaproteobacteria bacterium
TGCAACTGCTGTCGGTGCTGCCGCACAATCCGCCGGGCCGCCGCCCCTGGGAACCGATGCTGGAATTCGACCGCTCGGAACATCCCTTCCGCCAGGCCATCCTTAAGCAACCGATCGAGCATAAGGATGGTGTCGTCGATATCCCAGGCGGCCCCGGGCTGGGGATTGAAATCGATCGCGACGCGCTGGCGTCGTTCTGCGTCGATTAGGCCTACGACAGCCGGACGGGCGCGCCGGACTGGGACGACTGCAATATTGCGTCGATTATCCGGTGCGCGTTCAGGGCGGCTTCGCCCGGTATGGCGGGGTCGCGGCCTTCGTCCAGCGCATCCAGGAAGTCCTCGATCAGCGCCCGGTGCCAGTCGCTGGTGAAGGCCATCGGATCGGCGCCGGCCCCCGGGGCGCCGTCGTCGCCGCCGAAACGCTCTTCCGTCCCGTCCGAATATTGCACATTCAGGGCCGCGCCCTCGATGCTGGCGGTGCCGTTCTCGCAATAGAGCGTGATGATTTCCGGGAAGCCGGGATAGGCCGCCGTGGTGGCTGTCAGGGTCGCGATCGCGCTGCTGTCATACTTCATGACCGCGCCGGCCATGTCCTCGGTCTCCATGCGGTGCACCGGCGTAGTGGCGGCATAGCCCACGATTTCCGCCGGCATGCCCGCCAGCGACAGGAACAGATCCAGCGTGTGGATGCCCTGGGTCATCAGGACGCCGCCGCCATCGCGATCCTTGTCGCCGCGTCCCGGCTGGTCGTAATAGCTTTGCGGCCGCCAGTTCAGTACGCTGACCGAGGCCCCTATCATCGCGCCGAGCTTGCCGGATTCCATGATCTCGCGCAGCCTTATCGCACTCGGCCGGAACCGATGCTGCAGCACAATGCCCAGCCGCAGGCCGGCGTCGCGGCAGGCTGACACCAGGGCGCCGGCGCGCTCGGTCGATATCTCCAGGGGTTTTTCCAGCAGAACATGCTTGCCGGCCGCCGCGCATCTTTGTGTCAATTCCAGATGGGTGTTGGGCGGCGTCAGAATGGTGACGTAGTCCACGGTGGGATCGGCGAGAATGGCGTCGATATCATCGGTGACCGGGAATCCGTATTGTCCGGCGAAGGCCTCGCGGCGCGCCGCCGTCGGGCTGTAGGCACAGGCGACCTCGACTCGGTCGGCCAAGGCCAGATAGCTTTCGGCATGCGGCTTGACCGCCATGCCGAGGCCGATGATGGCAACGCGTTTCCGGGTCATGATCCTGCTCCTTCCGATCGCAGTTGGATGAATTCCGCGAACCGGAAGGCCCGGTCGGGGTTGATGGGGTTGTGCGGCAGGACGCCTTCGGATACGGCCCGGACCTGCTCGACGGTTTCCAGTGCCTGGGATTCGATTGCCGCCGGGGTCTGTCCGCCGATATGGGGCGTCGCGATGACATTGGGCAGCCGGGCCAGGCGGGGAGATGGTTTCTGGTCCGCGGCGCGCCCCACATCCATGGCCGCACCGGCGATGCGCCCATTGGTCAATGCTCTTTCCAGGGCGGCCTCGTCGACCAGATTGCCCCTCGATACATTGATGAAATAGGCGCTTTCCTTCATGGCCGCGAAGGCCTTTTCGTCCATCAGGTTTTCCGTTTCCGGCGTGGCGGTTGCGAGGCAGTGAACGAAATCGGATTCGCCCAACAGTTCCGCCATGCTGGTTTGCCGGATGTGGCGGTCATCGATGGTTTTATAGGGGTCGTGCACCAGCACCGTCATGCCGAGGGCATGCGCGACCTCGGCCAACCGCGCGCCGATACTGCCATGGCCGATAATTCCGATGGTCGATCCCGATAGCTGCCTGCCCATGCGCGCCGCCGGGGGCGCATCGCGATGGTAGTCCGACACATAGGAACTGACGGAGCGGGCCAGGTCGATCATCAGGCCGAGAGAAAGATCGACCACCGCATCGACGAAACCGGGACTGGCGTTGGTCACCAGCACGCCGGCCCTGGATGCGGCGTCGACGTCAACGGTGCGGATATCCACGGCGCAGCGATGGACAGAGACGACGCCAGGGCAGCTTGCGAAAAACGCCTCATCGGCGGGGGTGTTGCGGTCGAGAACTACGGCGTCGCAGCCTTTGGCCCCGTCCACCAACATGTCGGTTGTCAGCACCCGTTTGCTGTCGTTGATTCGGACCTCGGCGAATTTCTTGAGCTCCTTTATCGCGCGCTCGCCATAGAAATTCTTCAACGCTTCGGGTTCATGACTAAGAAAGACGCGGATCATGGGAGCCTTGATGCTGGTGGTGGGAAACGGAATGACACGGTTGGCCTATGCCAGATCCGGCTTCGTTGGGTCGCCGCCCGCCTCGGTGGAAACGAACGCGCCGCCCTGCAGTGTGTCTCCCAGCGGATCGCCGGTGTCGGCGGAATGCTCCGAGAGCACTTTGGCGGCATAGTCCTCGCTCTGGTCCTGGGGTGCATAACCCAGGCGCCTTGCGTTGGCGTTGTCCCACCATGCCCGCTCATTGTCCGACATGCCATAGACCACCTCGAAGCGGATGTCGGGATGTTCCAGGCCGATGGATACCAGCTGGGCCAGATCGCGGGGGCTGATCCAGATGCTCAGGCGGCGGACATCGATTGGTTCTTCGGCGACGTTGCCGATGCGGATGTTCATGACCTCAGCACCGTACTTGTCGGAATACAAGCTACCCATGGCTTCGCCGAATACCTTACTGACGCCGTAGCGGCTATCGGGTCGGGGATAATGGGTGTGGTCGATGGTTTCATCGCGACCGTAAAATCCCATGGCGTGATTGCTGCTGGCGAATATGATTCGTTTGACGTTCTCGATCCGGGCCGCCTCGAACAGATTTCGCGTCCCGATGATGTTGGCATTGAGGATCGTTTCCCAGTCGCCTTCGACGGAAAAGCCGCCCAGATGAATGATGCCGTCGACACCGGCGACTGCATTCCGGGTGGCCGCCAGGTCGCTAAGGTCGGTTCTTACGAAGGTCTCATGGGAAGCGCAGTCATCCAGGGCGACGATGTCGGACAGGCGCAGGTGGTAGCGCCCTTGAAACGCCTTGCGGAGGAAGGTCCCGACGCCGCCGGCCGCACCTGTCATCAGGATTGTCTTCATGATCACCCCTTGCCTGCTGTTTCGTTGAAGCCATGGAGGGTTGCCGGATTATCCATGAGGATCCGATGCCTCGCTTCCGCGGCCCCCGTCCATTCAAGCAGCGTTCCGGTCAGCGTCGCCTCATCCGGCGGATTGCCCTGGGCCGATGATGGGCGCGGCCAGTTGCTCGTCCAGACCATGCTTTCCGGCGCGGCCGCGACTGGCGCCGGTGGCCTGAGGCCGAGATCTGATGAGGCATCGATAACGCTGAAGCGGGTCATAATATTCCTTTCAAGGTCACCTTTCCGACAGTAGCGTCGGAGTCTGATGTTGGCTAGGATCCGATCCAGGCGGCCCTTTGCCGGGAAAATTCCAGCCTAAAGTAACAGTTCGGCGATCCACAGGCCGAAGGGGAGCCAGGCGAGGGCCATGACGGTGCTGAGCGCGACCGCGAGGCTGGCCTTGTCGGGGTGCACCTGCTGCACCGAGGCGTGAACGGCAGTCATCGCCGCCATCGGCACCAGCGACAGGATTACAAGCACCTGATGCGCCAAGGGATCGAGCAGGCCGAAAATGGCTCGATCCAGCATCACAGTGAATATGGCGAGCGCCGGCCAGACCAGGAATTTTGCCGTAAACGTATAGGCAATCCACGAGATGTCGAGACGGCGCAGGTCAAGACTGGTCAGGCCCAACCCCACTAGCATCATGCCCAGCGTACTATATCCCTGGGTCAGAAAATCCACGGTATCCAGGGCGATGGCCGGTAGGCCGACTGACTGGCTGTTGCATAAAAGCCCCAGCCAGGCTGCGTGCAGGCCGGGAAACAGTAGGACCCGGCGGCCAGCCTCTCGAATGCTCGCGCGGCTGCGCACTACGATATAATAGCCATAGCTGACCTCGAAAGCGATCGAACCGAAAACCGCCATCACCACATAGGGAAGCGCTTCAGGCCCCAACAGCGAAAGGGTCGCCGGGATGCCGAAAAAGCCCGTATTGCCGGTGCCGCAGGAAAAGGCGATGATGCGTTGCTGTCCGTCGCGCCAGCGCCGGCGCGCCAGGTTCAGGCCGACCCACCCCATCAGGCAGGAAAAGCCGAACGTCAGGAACGGCAACCAAGTCATGCCACCGGCGAGATCGGCCTCGTAGAAACCTCTGAAAATGACCGCGGGCGAAAAGAAATAGAGCAGAAGCTTGCCGATTTCGGTAGTCCCGATTCCCAACAGTCGACCGCCCAGAATGCCCAGTCCGACAAGAATATATAGAGGGGCAATCTTCCAGATTAACTCGGGGGCGATATCCAATCCTGTCTCCCTGCTTTGCGTGCCCGGCTATCTGCCTGTTTCTGCGCCCGTATTTGAGTGCGGACCAGATATTCTTATGAAACAATACTCTGTATATTGACTTTTTTATCCTTGCAAGGCGACAATGTAAACGCTTACACCATAATATTCATATGGTTATTTTTATGGGCGTGAGCATCAGGAAACGATCAGGAAGTGACGGCTGGGAATGCAGAACCACGGTGAAAAGTCCGATGTAACCGACCCCTTCAACACGGCCTCCCGCGCCGCCGGTGCCAGGATCGAATCGATCCAGGCCTGCACTGTGCGGGTTCCGCTGGATGTCCCCACCTCCTTCGCGACGCGACAGGTGACGGCCCGCGATTACGCGCTGGTTCGCGTGCGTACCGATGATGGCGCCGAAGGGATCGGGTTTTGTTATGGCGGCAGCAGGGCCGGTTCGCTGGTTACCCATGCGGTGCGCGAACTTTTTGCGCCGATGCTGGTTGGCGAAGATCCTTGGCGCGTCGAAGGGCTGTGGCAGGCGATGTATAACGAAGCGCTGCTGCAGGGGCGCGCCGGCGCCGTGATGCGTGCGCTCAGCATTATCGACACGGCCTTATGGGACCGCAATGCCCGCTCCGTCGGGCTACCCCTTTACAAGTTTCTTGGCAGCCATGCCAGGGACCGCGTGCCGGCCTACGCCAGCGGCGGCTATTACCTGGACGGCAAGACGCCCCAAATGCTCGGCGAGGAAATGGCGCGTTACGCCGGCATGGGCTTCAAGGCGGTCAAGATGAAAGTTGGGCGCCTCGATCCGGCCGGGGATCAGGAGCGTGTGGAGGCGGCGCGCGAGGCCATTGGCCCCGATGTGCTGCTGATGCTGGACGCCAACAACGCCTGGTCCGATTTGCCCACGGCCCTGCGTTATATGGAGCGTTTCGAGCCATCCGATCCCTACTGGATCGAGGAGCCCTTCGGACCCGATGACATCGACAACCATGCGCGTCTCGCCGAGCGCACACACGTCCCCGTAGCGACCGGCGAGATCGAAGTCGGCCGCTGGCGATTCAAGGAACTGATGGACAAGGGCGGCGCCATCATCCTGCAAACGGACGCGGCTGTTTGTGGCGGCATTACGGAATTCCGCAAGATCGCGCAGACCGCGGCCAGCTATGGCATCAATGTCTGCCCGCACTGGTTCCACGATCTGCATGTGCATCTGGTGGCGTCGCTTCAGAATGGGCAGTTCGTGGAGTACTTCGCGGACGACCAGGTGCTGAATTTCCGCAAACTGATCGACACCCAGCTTGAACATGACGGCGAGGGCAATCTGCTGTTGCCCAAGGGAACCGGCCTCGGCTTCCGCTTCGACGATGCGGCGGTCGATAAATGGTCCCTTGACGGCTGGGCGTGAGGCTTTAGGGAATACTCGACCCCGTTAGTGAACATGTAAATTCGTAAGAGGCAATCGGCATGAGTGAATTGTGGAACCCGAAAAAAATCCTGATTACCGGCGCAGCCGGCACCATCGGCTCGGTGCTGCGCGAAGGACTGAAGGGAAAATACGAGTCCCTTGCCCTTTCCGACATCAAGCCGCTGGGCAAAGCCGTGCCCGGCGAAGTTATTTTCGAAAACGCCGATATCCGTGACCTGGACGCTACCACCGCCACCATGGAGGGGGTCGACTGCGTGGTCCACCTGGCCGGTATTCCCGTCGAGGACGAATGGGAAAAGATCCTGCCGATGAACCTGATCGGCTGCTACAACGTGTTCGAGGCGGCGCGGCGTGCCGGCGTGAAGCGTGTGGTTTTCGCCAGTTCCAACCATGCGGTAGGATATTACCGACGTGCGGGAGTGATCGACACAGATGTCCAGCCCC
>JAOUMF010000141.1 GCA_029881615.1 Alphaproteobacteria bacterium
ATGCCGAGACCTTCAGGAATCTGTCCTTCGGGACCGGTAGCGCGCTGGCCTATATGATGGCGATCGTCACCTTCGCCCTGGCCTATCTCATTATTCGAACGCTGGGGCGCAGGATATGAGCACCAAAACCGCGGGACATCGCTATCGCAAAAGGCCGCGCCTGCCCGACCTTGCCCATCAATTGGCCATCTTCGTGGCGTCGGTTATCTTGCTGACCTATGTTCTGGCGCCTTTCGCCTGGCTTGTTTCCTCGTCCTTCCAGACCGAGGCCGAGATTGTCTCGGTGCCACCGCACTGGATTCCCCATGAACCCACGTTGGAGAATTTTGACGCCATCTTCTTTTATGGTCAGGAGGAAGTGACCTATGAAAGCAGGTCCACGGTGGATCCCGCTAGCGGCGGATATATTCCGTCGACTGCCAAGGATCTGTTGCCCGCCATGTGGAACAGCTTCAAGGTTGCGATCGCGGTTGTTATCCTGAATCTGCTGGTCGGTGTTCCGGCCGCCTATGCCATGGCCAAGATTCGTTTCAAGGGGCGCAATGCCTCGGTCTATACGATCCTGACCACGCGCGTGATCCCGGATATCGCGCTGGTGGTTCCCTTCTTCCTGGTGATCAAGAATCTCGGCCTGCTGGACAGTCTTTGGGCGCTTATTCTGACCTATCTTGCGATAACCGTTCCCTTCACCGTCTTCATTCTGGTCGGCTATTTCGAATCTTTGCCGGACGATCTCGACAAGGCGGCGCGTATTGATGGTTGCTCGCGTTTCCAGGCACTGATCCGCGTATTCATACCGCTGGCGGTTCCGTCGCTGGTCGCGGTCGTTCTTTTCACTTTTCTGACCAGCTGGAACGAATTTCTGCTGGCGCTGATGTTTACCCAGACACAGGCGGCGCAGACGCTGCCGATCATCGTGGCGTCCTTTACCTCGGACTTCACGATCAGCTTCTCATTCATCAATGCGGCGGGTGTCGTGGCGGTCATTCCGCCGGTCATCGTCGCGCTTATGTTCGAACGTTATATCGTGTCCGGCCTGACGGCCGGCGCAGTAAAAGGGTAGGGCCGTGGCGCGCATCCAATTTGAAAACGTCACCAAATATTACGGCAACGTACTTGCCGTGGATAAGCTTAATCTGGAGATTCGCGACAAGGAATTTGTCGTTCTCCTGGGCCCGTCCGGCTGTGGCAAGACGACGACCCTGAACATGATCGCCGGGTTGGAGGAATTGTCCGAAGGCGATATCTGGTTCGATGACGAGATCGTCAACTTCATGCCGCCGCACAAGCGCGATGTCGCCATGGTGTTTCAGAGCTACGCTCTCTATCCCCACAAGAGCGTATATGAAAACATCGCCTTCGGGTTGGCGATGCGGAAATACCCCAGGGACGAAATAGATCAACGTGTGCGCGATGCGGCGGCGCGCCTTCATATCGAACATCTGCTGGATCGTCGACCCAACCAGCTTTCGGGCGGCCAGCGTCAGCGGGTAGCGCTGGGGCGCGCCATGGTCCGCCAGCCCGCGGTATTTCTCATGGACGAACCTTTGTCGAACCTCGATGCGGCACTGCGCGTTTCGATGCGCGCCGAAATCAAGGAACTTCATCAGACCATGCAGACGACTTTCGTTTATGTCACGCATGATCAGGCAGAGGCGCTGACCCTGGCCGACCGCATCGTTGTGATGAAGGATGGCATCGTGCAGCAAGTTGGCGCGCCGGATGAAATCTATGAGCAGCCACGCAACATGTTCGTCGCATCTTTCCTTGGAAACCCGCCGATCAATTATCTGGAAGGTGAGCTTGTCGCATCGAACGGGCGCATGGCGTTCCGGCGCGGCGAACTGACTCTGGCGCTGAACGGGCTTGCCTCGACCAGGCTAAAGGGTGACGCGGGACGCAAGGTGGTGCTGGGCATCCGGCCAGAAGATGTGGATGACCGCAACGCGCCGGTCGACGGGGGCGCCATCGACGGACATGTGAATTTTGTCATGCCGATTGGCTCCGACCAGTTCCTGAATATGAAGCTGGAAGGCGAGGAACTGTTTTTCCGCGTCGGCAAGGAAACGCGTCATCGTAATGGCGAGGAAGTGACGCTGGCGGCAAATCTGGATCGGTTGCATCTGTTCGATCAGGATACTCAAAAATCCCTTCTCTGGGATTGAAGGAGGGCGATAGTGAAGCCTGCGAAGTTCGAATATCACGCGCCTGAGACGATTGACGAGGCGTTGTTCCTGGCGGCGCAATACGGTGATGACGCGCGTGTTATAGCCGGCGGGCAGAGCCTTGTGCCGATGATGAATATCCGCCTCGCGCAGCCCGATCACGTTATCGATATCAACAATATCGGGGGGCTGTCCTATGTTCGTGAGGACGGTGAATCGGTTGAAATCGGCGCGCTGACACGTCATCACCGGATTGAAAAGTCGTCGGAGCTGATGCGCCTTTGTCCGCCGCTGCCCGCGGCGGCCCGCAATATTGGCCATTATGCCCTGCGTGAACGGGGCACCATAGGTGGCAGCCTGGCCCTCGCCGACCCGGCCGCCGAATTCCCGCTTATGGCAATGTTGCTGGATGCCGGCATCATGGTGCGGTCGACGCTCGGCGAGCGCGTTATCCACGCTTCCGATTTTTTTGTCTCCGTCTTTACAACCTCGCTGGAACCCGGAGAAATCGTGACCGGGATTCGCTTTCGCGCATTGGCGCAGGGCGAAGGATGGGGTTTTCGCTGGCTGGCGCGCCGTTCGGGAGATTACGCCATTGTCAATGCCGCAGCGACCTTGGCGCTGGATAGCGGCGGCCGGATCGGGCGCATCGCCATGGCGCTCGGTGGCGTTGGCGCCACGCCGGTCAGGCTGACTGCCCTCGAGCAGTCGGCGATTGGCGGGGAAACAATTGGCGGATGGGCCGGCGCAATCGCGGCGGAGGCTGCGGTGCTGGTAGAGCCGGAGAGCGACAAGAATGCCTCGGCGGAGTTCCGGAAAGAATTGATCGAAGTGCTGCTGGAAAAATCCCTGGAGGATGCGCTGGCTCGTGCGCGCGGGCAGGCGGTGGTATGAGCAAGGTTGCCATCAAACTGGCGGTCAATGGTGAGATGCACGAAATCTTTGCCGAACCGCGCAAGCTGCTGTCCGATGTGCTGCGCGAGGATTTGCGGCTGACCGGCACCCATGTGGGATGTGAACATGGGGTCTGCGGCAGTTGCACGGTGCAGGTTGATGGCGCGCCGTCGCGTGCCTGCCTGATTTTCGCGATTCAGATGCAGGGGCGGGAAATAACCACGGTGGAAGGGTTGACTCCCGATGAAGGGCTAAGCCCGTTACAGCAAGCGTTGCATGAAGAGCACGGATTGCAGTGCGGTTTTTGCACGCCGGGTATCATTACGACATTCGACGCCTATCTTCGCGAAAACCCGGATCCATCCGACGATGAAATTCGCAAGGTTTTGTCGGGCAATCTCTGCCGTTGCACCGGCTACGACAGTATCGTGCGGGCGGTGAAGAGAGCGGCTCGGATGATTCGCGAGGGAGCGGCGGAATGAGCGGCATCAAAGCGGAAGACACGAGGCGCGGTGACTTCGACCAGATCGGCAAGCCGCTTCCGCGCAAGGAAGACTCCCGCCTGTTGCGCGGCAAGGGGACTTATGTCGACGATATCGATATCCCCGGCGCGTTGCATGTATGTTTCGTGCGCTCGCCCCATGCCCATGCGCGCATTGCAGGGTTCGATCTGGACGAGGCGAAAGCGGTGCCCGGCGTTGTCGCGGTTGTCACCGGCCACGAGGTCAATGACTGGACCAACGGCCTTAGGCTGGCGCCGCCGATCGAAGGGCTGCAGCCGACCGAGATGACCACCCTGCCGGTGGATAAGGTTCGCTTTCATGGCGATCTGGTCGCCTGTGTCGTCGCCATCGATCGCTATGTGGCCGAGGATGCGGCCGAACTGGTCCAGGTCGATTACGAAGTGCTGGAGGCGGTCGCGACTTACGATTCGGCACTGGCCGACGGCGCGCCGCTGGTCGACGAGACGCTGCCGTCTAATCTGGTTTCGCACCAGAGATTCGAAGCCGGCGATATCGCGCGGCGCAAACAGGAAGCCTGCCGCATTGTCGAGGCAAGTTTTGCCATGCAGCGTATGACCCATCTGCCGATGGAAACGCGCGGCTGTATCGCGGTTTGGGATGACGGGCGGCAACATCTGACAATGCATATCGGCAGCCAGGCGCCGCATCCCATGCGTTCGGCGCTTGCCGGGCGACTGAGGCTGGGCGAGCATCAGGTTACCGTCGCCTCGCCGGATGTCGGCGGCGCTTTCGGCCAGAAGATCATTGTCTATCGCGAGGAAATTACCGTTGCCGCCCTTGCCCGCCATCTGAAGCGGCCGGTTCGCTGGCGCGAGGACCGAATCGAAAATCTGTCGGCCTCGTTGCAGGCGCGCGAGAACACCGTTCATACCCGCGCCGCCGTCGCGGCTGACGGGCGTATATTGTCCCTGGAGGCCGAGATCCTGGAAGATTTCGGTGCCTACTGTTTCTATCCGGCGAATTATCTCGCGCGGGTTATCGGCATGATCCTGACCGGCCCCTACCGTATCCAGGATTATGCCTTTGAAGTGAAGATCGCGCTGACCAACAAATGCGGCGCCGGGCCCATGCGCGCGCCGATGGCGATCACCAGCCTGGTGATGGATGGCACGCTGGATGCCGTCGCGCGGGAACTCGATCTGGACCCGGCTGAGGTTCGGCGAGTCAATATGTTGCGGCCTTCGGATTTGCCCTACGTCATGCCGACCGGCGAGACGCTCGAGGATATAACGCCAGGCGAGTGCTTCGAACGTGGCCTGCGGGAAATCGATTACGCCGCGGTCCGCAAGCGTCAGGCGGAAGATCGCGCGCAACAGATCTATCGCGGCATCGGTATCTGCAATGTGGTCGAATCCACCACTTATGGCTCCGCCTTTTACAAGGCGGCGGGGATTCCCGGATCGGGGCATGAGGCCGCCTGGGTAAAGATCGAACCCTCTGGCGCGATTCGCGCTTCCGCGGGGCTGATGGGCACTGGACAGAGCTACGAAACGCCTTTTGCCCAGGCCGTCGCCGAAGGACTCGGCGCGGACGCGTCGCAAGTGGACATTCTGCTGGGCAATACCGACATAGCGCCCTATGGCATGGGGGCGCGGGGCAGTCGCGGTGCGACGGCGGGCGGCGGCACGCTGTTCCTGACGGCGCTGGATTTGAAGGCAAAGATGCTGGATATCGCGGCGGCGTTGCTGGGCCTCAACAGCGCCAGCGAGTTGGATATCAAGGGCGGTCGGGTCTTGCGGCATGTGGGCGGAGAATGGATTGAAACGGAGTTTGGCATCGCCGACATTGCCCGCACCGCCTATCTCGACCCGTTAAAACTGCCGGACGGCATGCAGCCAGGACTCGAAATGCACCGCGCCTGGGATCCGCCGCAGATGACCTACTCCAACTCAACCCATTTCTGTGAAGTGACCCTCAATCCAGTGACCGGCGAGGTCGGAATTGACCGTTATCTGATCGTCGAGGATTGTGGCACGGTGCTGAACCCGTTGGTCGTGGCGGGGCAGCAACAGGGCGCCACGGTTCTGGGCATCGGCGGGGTGTTGTTCGAGCATATGATTTATGACGCGAGCGGCCAGAATCTCTGTGGCACCATGGCGGATTATATGATCCCAACCGCCACGGAGGCGCCCGAAATCGAAATCATCGCGCAGCATACGCCAAGCAAACGAACCCCCGCCGGCATAAAGGGCATGGCCGAGGGCGGCGTCATGGGCGCCATCGGTGCGGTGAACAACGCCGTCAATGATGCGCTGCGCCCATTTGGCGTGGTGGCCGACAGACAGCCTTTGTCACCGGATTACATCCGGGGGCTGCTGCGCGGGAAGCAGTGATATTTCCTTGATTTAACAAGCGAAAATGTTTTGGCGGTTGGCACCGCCTCCGCGATCCATGGCGCCGGCCGCGCCGGCCATTTTACAGGGCCGGAGGCAACTTTGATCGGGCGGCAAGGGCTGTCCCGGGCGCGATGCAAATTTTAGTGCGATTTCTTCAAATTGGTTCTGGACAAAGGGGAAGTGTGGGCCTATACATTCGCTCGCCGGTCGGGACGAGCCCCGCCTCAGGAAGCGGAGCGGCACCCGGTTTGAAGCGTGGCCAGGTTTGCCGCGC
>JAOUMF010000142.1 GCA_029881615.1 Alphaproteobacteria bacterium
CAGCTCTACGCTCAGGGTCTCCCCGTCCGGCGTCTGCACCTCGATTGGCCATTCGTCGGGCTCGACGCTGCGCCGTTCGATGACCAGTTTGTCGCCTTCCACCGTCGCCGTGATGGCGTCTTCCTCGAGGTCGGGTTCCTGCATCAGCCAATGCGCCATGCGGCGCAGAAGTTCACCCTGGGGGCCGCCGCCCTCGAATCCGCGCGCCCACAGCCAGATATGGTCGCTATTGATCTGCGCCACCCGGCCCAGCCCGATGCGGTCCAGGATTAACAGCGGCCGTCCATCGGCGCCTTCCATCAGAACCTGGCCGCGCCGCACCTGCACGTCGATCTGGCGGAACCAGCGGCCCCAGCTTGGGTCGGTGCCATCTTTACCGCTGCCGGGCAGGTCGGCGGTGACGGGGTGGCGGTTGCCGGGTTCGGTGACGACGGGTTTATAACCGCGCTCGATCACTTCGCCGGTGGGTTCACCAGGCAGGGCGCCGCCCAGCGGCGTGCGAAAGATGCTGTACGGGCTGGCGAAAGTCGGTCCCACCGCCTCCAGCAGGGCGCCGCCCGCCATCACGTAATCGACGATGTTCTGCAGATAGACCGGGGGCAACACGCCGCGACGGCGATAGCGGTCGAAGATCACCAGATCGAATTCGTGCAGTTTTACCTCAAACAGTTCGCGTGTCGGGAACGAGATCAGCGACAGCTCGCGAATCGGCGTGCCATCCTGTTTTTCCGGCGGGCGCAGGATGGTGAAATGGACCAGGTCGACCGACGGATCGGATTTCAACAGGTTGCGCCATGTGCGCTCGCCGGCATGGGGTTCGCCCGAGACCAGCAGAACCCGCAGCCGGTCGCGCACGCCGTTGATCTCGACGACCGCGCGATTGTTGGCCATGGTCAACTCGTTCGGCCCGCCATCCACCGACAGTTCAAGAATGGTTGGGCCGGCATGCTCCAGGGTCAGCGGGATTTCCGTATCCTTGCCGATTTCCGCCAGGAAATTCTGCACCGTGCCGTCGGGAAAGCGCAGCTCTACCCTTGCCTGTCCACCTGGTTCCGCGCCCTGATCTTCCACCTTGACGGTAATCGACAGGGGGGAGTCAACAATGCCATAACCCGGCGCGCGCGTGACCACCAGCCGGCGATCCTGTTCGTCCCGATCGCCGGTCAACAAAACATGTATCGGCCCCGGCAGCCCGGCGCCCTCCACCTTATCGGGGATATCGTGAATCTGCCCGTCGGTCAGCATGATGACCCCGGCCACGCGGCGCGGGGGCACATCGGCCAGCAGGCGCGTCAGGGGATCGACTGCCCTGGTGCCCTCGTCGGCGGCCGCGACCGATTTGTGGCGCAGCGTGATTTCGCGGACTTCCAGTGTATCCTTGTGCTTATCCAGCTCTTCATGAATCTTTGCCAGCGCGGCGGCCATCCGCTCGCCGCGCTCGCCGATTCCCTGGCTGGGCGTGTCGTCGATCACGATCGTCGCCACATCCTTCAGCGGGTCGCGCTCTTCCTCGACCAGCGACGGGTTGGCCAGCGCGCCCAGGATTGCCGCCACCGCCAGCATGCGCCAGCCGGTGCCGCGCGCCCGGAACAATATGCCCGGCAGGAAGGCGGCAAGCGACAGCGCCGCCAGAAAAAAGATAGCCAGCCAGGGCAACAACGGGGCGAACTGTACGGATGTTACCAGCATTGATATTACTGCCCCAGCCGTTCGAGGATCGCCGGCACATGCACCTGGTCGGCCTTGTAATTGCCGGTCAGGGTATACATCACAAGATTGACCCCGAAGCGGAAAGCCATCTCGCGTTGTGGCTCGCCACCCGGCACCGCTGGATAAAGCGGCAACCCGGAATCATCGAGCGCCCAGGCCGAGGCCCAGTCATTGCCGCCAACGATCACTCGCGATACGCCGTCATTGATGCGTCCGTCCGGTTCTTCCACCCAGACGCGGTCGCCGGCCCAACGGCCCGGGAAATCCTGCATCAGATAAAAAGCCTTGGTCAGCACATGATCCACCGGTACCGGCAGCAGGCGGGGAATATCAAGCCCCTGCGCCAGCGCCCGCAGACGCTGGCTGCCCGGTCCGGCACCGGCGCCGCCGTAATTGCCGTCGCGGGTATCGAACAGGATGGTGCCGCCGGTTTCCATGAAAAGATTTAGTCGTGCGACTGTTTCCGGCGCCAGTGGCGGTTGTTCCGGCGTGATCGGCCAATAAAGCAAGGGAAAGAAAGCCAGTTCGTCGCTGTCCAGCCTTATACCCATCGGATCGGCGGTTTCCACCGCGGTGCGCCGGTTCAGGATCAGGCTGAGCCCCTTGAGGCCGGCATGGCTGACCTGATCGACGGCCGGCACGCCTGTGATGACATAGGCCAGCCGTGTTGCCAGAGTCGCCTCCAGCGCCTTGACGTCGGCATCCTGCGCCGCGGCGGGGCCGGATGGCCAGGCGCCGGCCAGCATCATGAATGCCGCGCCCAGCGAGGCGGTGAGCCCCGCCGGCGGACGGGCAAAGCCGCGCATCGCCAGGGAGACCAACCCGTCCAGCAGCAGCAGGATCAGCGCGGCGGTCAGCAACCAGGGTTTCAGGTCGAATTCGGCGGTCTCGAAATAGGGCGAGGAAGAAATCCCCTCGGGTAGCGCCAACGGCTTCAGGGCGCCGATGGTAGGGCCAAGATTAAGTGCGCGGCGTTCCGTCTCGGTACCGTAATAGCCTGGCGGCGTGCGCGGGCCGGGCGTGGCCTCGTCGAATGCGCCAGATTCGATGGGCGCGGCGATGGGCGGCGGATCGACAAGCCGACCGCCGCCGTCCAGTGTCATCAACGGGGGCAGTGGGCGCTTCGAACCCGTCTCGCCCCCCACACCCCGGCTCATTGCCACGGTGCGTTCCAGCATTTCGACGAACAGCCCCGACATGGCCAGATTCGACCAGTCCGGCCCGCCGGTTGTATGGATCAGCACCAGCCATCCCTCGCCGCGGCGTTCCGCGGTCACCAGCGGCGTACCGTCCTGCAGTCGCGCCCAGGTCTTGGAAGGCAGGTCGATCGAGGGCTCGGCCAGAATTTGCCGCGAAATCCGGACATCTCCGGGAACGGTCAGGCCATGGAAGGGGCTCTTGGGATCGAATTCGGCCAGTTGCGCCGGCTCGGTCCACAGCATGGCGCCTCCCAGCGTACGGCCACCACCGCGCAGCTTGACCGGCACCAGCCCGTCGTCGCCCTGTTCCGCCAGTCGCGGGCCGGCGAACCGTACCACCATGCCGCCATCGCGAATCCAGCGGTTCAGGGACTGAACCTCGGTCGAAACCAGGCCTTGGCTATCGGGCAGCATGATCGCGGCGCGGTTGGCGGCGATCATCTTATCCAGCGGCCCGCGATGGACTTCGCCGAACGGCGCCAATGCGCGCTCGATGTAGTAAAGTTCATCCAGCAATGACAGGTCGGTATCCAGCGAATTCGCAGCCACAATGCCCACAGGGCGCCGCCGCCAGCGCTCATCCAGCAGGGCGACGCCGCCCGCGGTGCCGGCATTTTCAATCTCGATCCGAACGATTTCATTGCGCAGTTCCACCGGCAGATCGATGGTGGCCTTTGCGATTTCCTTGTCGGTTTCGAAACGCAGATCCTCACCCGCCAGCAAGCGGCCATCCGCCGCGAAGGCCCGCAAGCGCGCGACCTGTTCGGTTCCGGCGGCGGCGCGTTGCGCGGTCGCCTCGAAGGTAACGGCGCCGGCTTCCGGTGGTAACAGAACGGGCGGCAGGAAACTCGCCGGGTCGGCCAGCACATGCAGCCGCGCCAGGCGGCGGAGTCCCTCGGAAAGAGGCGCTACCCCCGCATCCTGCAAACCATTGCTCAGCCAGACGATCAACCCGATTTCCCGACTTTCCAGGCTGGCCAGCGCCTGTGCCGCGGCCAATCGGTCGACCGGCCAGGGCTTGGGTTGCAGCGCGCCTGTCAGGCTCTTTGCCTCGGCCGCGCGCAAAAGGCCGCTGGGTTCCGGCGGCTGTCCGGCCTCGCCAGGGGCGGTCGACAGGATGACTATCGGGCGATCGTCGCGCTCGGCGCGGTCGATCAGGGTTCCCAGCATCTTTTGCCGCCGATCCCAGCCCGCGGCCGCCGCCCAACCGTCATCCACCACCAGCATGACCGCCCCCTTGCCGCCAAGCGGCCCACCGGGATTGAATAACGGATGGGCAAGCGCCAGGATCAGCAGGGCGGCGATGGTCAGGCGCAGCAGGATCAGCCAGAGCGGCGCTGAATCCGGCGTTTCTTCCTCTGAATGCAGCCCGAACAGCAGACGGATCGGCGGAAACTGTACAATTCGCGGTGTCGGGGGGGTAATGCGCAACAGCCACCACAACGCGGGCAGCAACAACAGGGCCAGCAGGATACCCGGCGAGGCGAAAGCGATGGGGCCAAGATCGTACATCGCCTAGCGCCTCCGCTTGTCGGACGCACCGGCCATCGCGGTGTAAAGCGGCAGTAGCGCTGTTTGAGGCGGTCGGTCGGTATGGTGGAGGATAAACCCCCAACCGGCGCGCCGGGCGATTTCGCCGAGGGCGGCACGGTGGCGGGCCAGACGCTCGCGGTAACTTTCGCGGACATTTTCCACCCGGCCCAGCAATGTCTGGCCTTCGCCCTCGAAGCCCGAAAAACGAATCCGGCCGGTGAATGGAAGGCTTTCTTCGGCAGGATCGAGAATCTGCACCATCTGTCCCCGCACGCCGCGTCCGGCAAGGCTGGACACCGTCGCCTGTATTTCTTCCGGCTCGGACAGGAAATCGCTGAACAGCACCAGATGGGCCGCGCGTGGCAGTGGGGCCGGCGGCGGCAGGCTGCGATTGTCGGGCGCATCGTTGAGCACCGCATCCGCCAGCCGGTTAAAGCCGGTACGGCCGGTCGCCGGCAACTGGCCGCCGCCCAGCAGGGCTACCCGTTCGCCGCCGCGCACCAGCAAGGCCGCTGTCGCCAGTAGAAGAAGCTCGGCCCGTTCCTGTTTGGGCCGCAGTTTGGCGCCCGAGGCGTAGTCCATGGAGGCCGATGAATCGCGCCACAGCCACACGCTTTGTGCGGCTTCCCACTCGGTTTCACGCACGAAGATGGCCTGGGATTTCGCTGTCTGCCGCCAGTCGATGGCGGTGGTCGAGTCGCCGGGCTGATAGCGGCGGAACTGCCAGAAGGTCTCTCCCTGGCCGACACGCCGCCGCCCATGCACGCCCTGCGCCACTGTCTGGGCCACGCGTTCGGCTTCGACCAGCAGTGGCGGCAGGGCGCTGCCCAGCCGTTCCGCTTCCTGTCTGGGCGCGGCGCCCGGCCTTTTGCGTATGACCCCCTGCATTCGGATGTCAGGCCAGTGGTTCGATGAGGCGCTGGACGATCTGTCCAATGGTCACGCCTTCGGCACGGGCCGCGAAATTAAGCGCCATGCGGTGGCGTAGTACGGGTTCGGCCAGCGCCACGATATCGTCTGTCGACGGCGCCAGACGGCCGTCCATCACCGCACGGGCGCGGCAGGCCAGCATCAGCGCCTGGCTGGCGCGCGGTCCCGGTCCCCAGGCGATATGCGCCCTGATTTCCGGAATTTCGCTTGTTTCGGGCCGACCGGACCGCACCAGGGACAGGATCGATTCAGCCACCTTTTCGCCGACTGGCACCTGGCGGACCAGCCGTTGCGCGGAAATCAGCGAAGCGCCATCGAATACGGCCTCCGCCTTGTCTTCTTGAAGCCCGGTTGTCACCATCATCATACGACGCTCGGCCGCTTCGTCGGGATAGCCCACGTCGATTTCCAGCAGAAAACGATCGAGCTGCGCCTCGGGAAGCGGATAGGTTCCTTCCTGCTCCAGCGGGTTTTGCGTCGCCAGCACGTGGAACGGCCTGGGTAATTCGTGATAATGGCCAGCGACCGAAACCTGCTGTTCCTGCATCGCCTGCAACAATGCCGACTGGGTACGCGGGCTGGCCCGGTTGATTTCGTCAGCCATCAGCAACTGACAGAAAACCGGGCCCTTGATGAAGCGAAAATTGCGCTTTCCGGTATCCGATTCTTCCAGCACTTCCGACCCGAGGATATCGGCCGGCATCAGGTCCGGCGTGAACTGCACCCGCCGTTCATCCAGCCCCAAAACAGTGCCAAGCGTTTCCACCAGTTTCGTCTTGCCCAGACCGGGGACGCCAACCAGCAATGCATGA
>JAOUMF010000143.1 GCA_029881615.1 Alphaproteobacteria bacterium
CACGCATGTGAAGAACGTCTGGATTCCCTACGGGGAATAGAAATCAACTTAAACACAAAGAGAAAATGGAGGCATTATGTTTCGTAAAACTCTGACTACCTTTGCCGGGGCCATGCTGTTGACGGCTACGGCCGCCGGTGCCGCCGAAGTCAGCCCCGCCGTCGTGTTCGACATGGGCGGCAAGTTCGATAAATCCTTTAACCAGGGCGTCAATGACGGCGTCACCCGGTTCAAGGATGAGACCGGTATTGCCTTCCGCGAGTTCGAGGTCACCAACGAGACCCAGCGCGAACAGGCGATCCGCAAGATGGCCCAGCGCGGCTCGGACCCGATCGTGGGCGTCGGCTTCGCCCAGGTCCCGGCAATCGAGGCCGTGGCCAAGGAGTTTCCCAAGACCCGCTTCACCATCATCGATGGGGTTGTCGATCTGCCCAACGTGCAGTCGGTGGTATTCAACGAACATGAGGGTTCGTTCCTGGTCGGCATGATCGCGGCGCAGGCGTCGAAAAGCGGCAAGGTCGGCTTCATCGGCGGTATGGATATCCCGCTGATCCGCAAATTCGCCTGCGGTTACGTCGCCGGCGCGAAACATGCCAATCCGAATGTCGTGGTGATCCAGAACATGACCGGCACCACCCCGTCGGCCTGGAACGATCCGGGTCGCGGCGCGGAACTGACCAAGGGCCAGTTCGACCGCGGTGTCGATGTTGTCTATGCCGCCGCCGGCGGTACCGGCACCGGCGTATACCAGGCCGCCAAGGATGCCGGCAAGCTGGCGATCGGCGTAGATTCCAACCAGAACTACCTGCATCCCGGCGTCATGCTGACTTCGATGGTCAAGCGGGTCGACGTCGCCGCCTATAACAGCTTCAAATCGGCGCTGGACGGCAACTGGAAGCCCGGCTTCCAGGCACTCGGCCTGGCCGAGGGCGGGGTGGACTGGGCGCTCGACGAACATAACCAGGCGCTGATCACCGACGCCATGAAGTCCAGTGTCGAGCAGGCCAAGGCCGACATCATCGCCGGCAAGATCAAGGTTCATGATTACATGAGCGACAATTCCTGCCCCAACTAAGCGGGATGGGACGAAAACGATGGTAACGAAAATCGGCGGAGAAGATGCCGTCGTGACGCCGGAGGGGGAGCCCCCTCCGGCGGCTATTGAACTGCGTGGAATCAACAAGACCTTCGGTACGGTGCGCGCCAACAACGATGTCTCGATGGCGGTCCGCGCCGGCGCCATCCACGGTATCGTTGGCGAGAACGGCGCCGGTAAATCGACGCTGATGAGTATTCTTTACGGCTTTTACAGCGCCGACAGCGGCGTGATCCGGGTCGGGGGCAAGCCGGTCGCGATCCGGTCGCCCAATGACGCCATCGCCGCCGGGATCGGCATGGTCCATCAGCATTTCATGCTGGTCGACAATTTCACGGTGCTGGAAAATGTCATGATGGGCGCGGAATCCGGCCCGCTGTTGCGCGAGAGCATTCAAAAGGCGCGGGGCGCCCTGATCAATCTGGCGGAAGAATATGGGCTGCATGTGGATCCGGATGCCGTTATCGCCGACCTGCCGGTTGGCGCGTTGCAGCGTGTCGAGATTCTAAAGGCGCTGTACCGCGACGCGCGCATTCTTATCCTCGACGAGCCGACCGGGGTGCTGACCCCGCAGGAGGCGGTGCAACTGTTCCGTATTCTCAGCGCCCTCAAGGAACGCGGGGTGACGGTCATCCTGATCACCCACAAGCTGGGCGAGGTCATGGCGATTACCGACAGCGTATCGGTCATGCGCCGTGGCCAGATGGTCGCCGAGCGGGCAACCGCCGAGACCTCGGCCGAGGAACTCGCCGAACTCATGGTTGGGCGCAAGCTGAAGGCGGGGGTGTCTCGGCAGACCAAAAATGTCGGCGACCCGGCCCTGATCGTCGAGGGGTTGAGTCTTCGCGACAGATACGGTGTCGCCCGGATCGACGATATCGGGTTCGAACTGCGCGCCGGCGAAATTCTCGGCATCGCCGGGGTGTCGGGCAACGGCCAGAGCGAATTGCTGGAGGTGCTGTCGGGAATCACGCCGATGACCGCCGGCCGGATTGTCGTCGAGGGCAGAGAGGTCAACGTCGCCAAGCCCGCCCGGCCCGACGAGATGCGCGCCTTGCGGCTGGCCCATGTGCCCGAGGATCGACAGCGGCGCGGCATGGTCACGGCCTTTACGGCCCGGGAATCGTCGATTCTCGGCTATCAGCGGGACTCGGCCTTTAACGGGCCCCTGTTCATGGATTACGCGGCCATCGACGGCCATTGCCGCGACCTGATGGAACGGTTCGACGTTCGGCCGCCATTGCCCGATATCGTCTCGTCGAAGATGTCGGGCGGCAATCAGCAGAAGCTGATCCTGGCGCGCGAGATCGACCGGGACCCCAAGGTACTGCTGGTCGGGCAGCCGACACGCGGCGTCGATATCGGCGCCATTGAATTTATTCATCAACAGCTTTGCGATCTGCGCGACCGGGGTTGCGCCATATTGCTGGTGTCGGTGGAACTGGATGAAATTCTGGCTCTCAGCGACCGTATTCTGGTCATGTTCGAGGGCCGGATCGTCGGTGAAACACCGGTCGAGGAAGCCGACAGGAGCTTGCTGGGATTGATGATGACCAACGCACACCAGGGCGCCACGTCCGCGAATACGGAGCCCGTGGCATGAGCGCGCCCCCCGCCGAACTGCCGCGCTGGATCGATATCGGGCTGATACCGGTGATCAACATTTGCCTGGCGCTGCTGGTGTCGGGCCTGATCATCCTGGCGATTGGAGAGAATCCCTGGGATGCGCTGGTGATCATGGTCCGCGGTGCGCTGGGCTATGGCGAGGGCGTCGGGTATACGCTGTACTATACGACGAATTTCATCTTTACCGGATTGGCTGTCGCCATCGCCTTTCATGCCGGGCTGTTCAATATCGGCGGCGAGGGGCAGGCCTATATCGGTGGGCTCGGCGTCGGGCTGGTGATGCTGGCCTTCGATTCCTATTTGCCGTTCGTTCTTCTGTTGCCGTTGGGGATCCTCGCCGGGGCGCTGTTCGGCGCGGCCTGGGCGGCGATTCCGGCCTGGTTGCAGGCCTATCGCGGCAGCCATGTGGTGATCACCACGATCATGTTCAATTTCATCGCCGCCGCGGTGATGGTCTATCTGATGGTGAACGTGCTGATCAAGCCGGGCCAGATGTCGCCGGAAAGCCGCGAATTCACGGAGGCCGGGCAATTGCCGTTCATTCACGAGATGCTGGCCGGCATCGGCATCACGGTAACGCCGACTCCGCTCAATCTGTCCATCGTCTGGGCGCTGATCTGCTGCGTCGGGGTATGGGCCTTTATCTGGCGCACGCGCTGGGGTTACGAGTTGCGGGCGGTTGGCCATAACGAGGCGGCGGCGGTCTATGCCGGCGTTCGACCGCGCCATATCGTGGTCGCGGCGATGTGTATATCGGGCGCACTGGCCGGTTTCGTCGGTTTCAACGAGATCATGGGCGTGCATCACCGTCTGTTGCTGAATTTCACCGCCGGCTATGGCTTTACCGGCATCGCTGTGTCGCTGATGGGGCGCAATCATCCGGTCGGGGTGGTGCTGGCCAGCTTGCTGTTCGGCGTGCTCTACCAGGGTGGCGCGGAACTGGCCTTCGAGGTGCCGACGATTACCCGCGAACTGGTGGTTACCATCCAGGGGCTGGTGATCCTGTTCTCCGGCGCGCTGGCCTACATGTCCACGCCCTGGGTCACCCGCCTTTATCGCCTGTTCGTGGGCTGGCGGGCCGATACCGCCGCGACCGCGCCCACGACCACGACCGGGGAGGCCTGACATGGAGGATGCCTTCATCTTCGCGGTATTGACGCTGAACGCCACGGTGCGGGTCGCGACGCCGCTGATTCTCTGTTCAATGGCGGGACTGTTTTCCGAGCGGTCCGGCGTCATCGATATCAGCCTCGAGGGCAAGATGCTCGGCGCCGCCTTCATCGCCGCCAGTGTCGCGGCCGCCACCGGCTCGCCCTGGCTGGCGCTGGCCGCGGGCATCGCGACCGCGGTTTTCCTGGCCCTTCTGCATGGTTTCGCCTGTATCACGCACCATGGCAACCAGGTGGTCAGCGGGGTCGCCCTCAATATCCTGATGTCGGGGCTGACGGTGGTTCTCGGCATAGCCTGGTTCCATCGTGGCGGGCAGACGCCGAGCCTGGAATCGTCGGAACGGTTCATGCCGATTTCGTTGCCATTGGCGGATGTTCTGGCCGATGTGCCGGTTCTTGGCACCCTCTATGGCCGGTTGATCAGCGGCCATAATCTGCTGGTCTATGTGGCCTTCCTCGCCGTGCCGTTGGCCTGGTGGGTGCTCTACCGCACCCGCTTCGGGCTTCGTCTGCGCGCCGTCGGCGAAAATCCGAAGGCGGTGGATACCGCCGGCATTTCGGTTGCATGGCTGCGGTACCGCGCGGTGCTGATCTGCGGGCTGCTGACCGGGATCGCCGGAACCTATCTGTCGATCGCCAACAACGCCGCCTTCGTCCGCGACATGACCGCGGGGCAGGGCTATATCGCGCTGGCGGCATTGATCTTCGGCAAATGGCGGCCCTGGACGGCGTTCGGCGCCTGCCTTCTGTTTGGGCTGCTCAACGCAGTCGCCATCCGGCTTCAGGGGGTTCCGATCCCCGGTATCGGCGAGGTGCCGGTGGTATTCATCCAGGCCTTGCCTTATGTGCTGACCGTGGTGTTGCTGGCCGGATTCATCGGCAAGGCGGTGGCGCCCAAGGCAATCGGCGAACCTTATATGAAGGAGAGCTGACATGGACAGCCAGATGTTCGACCTGGCGCGCGACGCCATGGCCAAGGCCCACGCGCCTTATTCAAGATTTCATGTGGGCGCGGTGGTTAAGGGCGCGAACGGGCGGCTCTATGCGGGCTGTAATGTCGAGAACGCTGCCTATCCGCAAGGCAACTGCGCCGAGACATCGGCTATTTCGGCGATGGTTCTGGATGGCGAGACCAGGATCGCCGAAGTGCTGGTCATGGGCGCCGGCGAGGGGCTGGTGACGCCCTGTGGCGGTTGCCGCCAGCGCATCCGTGAATTCGCCACCGACGATGTGCCGATTCATATCTGTTCGCCCGACGAATTGCGCCGGACGGTGACATTGGGCGAACTGCTGCCGCTTTCCTTCGGGCCGGAGAATTTGCGATGACCATCAATCACGACATCACGCGTAATGTAGACCTTCTCGAGGCGCGATCGGGCGGGCTGAAGCCCCGCGTCGGCATCATATTGGGGTCCGGCCTGGGGCCGTTGGCCGAAGATGTCGCCGACCCGACGGCCGTTCCCTATGGCGATCTGCACGGTTTCCCGATGCCGGGCGTCGGCGGGCATGCGGGGCGGTTGTTGCTCGGCAATATCGCCGGGACGCCGGTAGCGATGCTGCATGGCCGTTCGCATTATTACGAGGCGGGCCGCGCGGATGCCATGAAGGTTCCGGTGCGAACCCTGGCCGCCTTGGGCTGCGAGGCACTGATCCTGACCAACGCGGCGGGCAGCCTGCGTGCGGAAGTTGGGCCCGGATCGGTGATGGCCATCAACGACCATATCAGCCTGACCGGCGTCTCGCCCCTGTTCGGCGAACCCGGCGACGGCAAGTTCGTCAATATGGTGGATGCCTACGACCCCGCCTTGCGCGCCCGGCTGCAAGAGACCGCCAAGGCGAATGGCCTGACCCTGCATGACGGTGTCTACGCCTGGTTCTGCGGTCCGCATTTCGAGACCCCGGCGGAAATCAGGGCTGCCCGCGTGCTGGGCGCCGATGCGGTGGGCATGTCGACCGTGCCCGAATGTATTTTGGCGCGCCATGCCGGGATGAAGGTCGCCGCCCTGTCGATCGTCACCAATCTGGCCGCGGGCATGGATGATATCGGCCTTAGCCACGATCAAACCCTGTCGGTCGCCGCGCGGGCGGCGGGCGATGTGCGCAATCTGCTGCTGGCCTTCCTGAAGGACTGGCCCGCATGAGCTACCTGCCCCAGGAAATTATTCGCCGCAAACGCGACGGCGCGGTGTTGAGCGCCGACGAGATCGCCTTCATGATCCGCGGCCTGACCGATAATTCGATCTCGGAAGGCCAGGTGGCGGCCTTCGCCATGG
>JAOUMF010000144.1 GCA_029881615.1 Alphaproteobacteria bacterium
GGTTTGTATCGGTTATGCGCGATGATCTATTACGACCCCGCGTTCTCCGTGTAACGCTTCAGCAGGTCGTCCGCGAAGGCCTCGCCCATGCTTTTGTGCAGCTTCGGCGCCGCCATCGGGTTCAGGCCGCCGGCGACCATCGCCGCGCTGGCTTCGGTCGAGTTGACGACGGTTCCCGATTCCCAGACCGGATTGCCGTCACGGTCATAGAGCTTGAAGATGCCCCGGCCGCGGGCTTTCGCCTGGCCGCTGCCCATGGCGCCAGTGTAGAGGTAGTACTCTATCTCGTTGGCATCCATCATCATGACACCGTCCACGCCCAGCGCGGCGGCTGCCTTGGCGGCAAATTCGCTCTTCTTGCCGTCCATCTCCAACTGAACCGCCGGCGTGCCCGGCAGGCCAACTTTCTTGTCTTTGATAGACTGGTCGTAGGCTGCAACCATCGACTTGATCTCGGCATTCGCAGCGACTTCGCTGGGCGACTTGATCGTGAAACGGCCAGCAGTACCCATTTTTTCAATAAAGCCGACAACTGCGTCGCCGGCGACTTCTTCGCCATTGCCCAGCTTTTCCTCGCCCTTGGCAAGCTTCGTAACGGCGCCGGCAAGTGCCACCATGCCACCCAGGCCACCGCTGTCTTCTTCCTCGGTGACATAGGCCGGTACCGCGAAGGATACAACGGCGACGGTTTTGATGGCGGCCACCTTGGCCGGATCGGCGCTGAATTCAGATGAAGAGCAGGCGCTGACAATGAAAAGCGCCGCGACAAGCGCTACGCCACGCGCCAATTTCAAATTAAACGACATTATGGGTTCCTTACTTTCTGTGTTCGGGCCTTTCCAGCAATGTTATTGGTGGCGGCCGCAGCCGCGAAATATATGTGTTCATATGTTAATGAACCGTTATTTTTGACCCCTTATTTGGCAAAAAATCAACATTTTTAACAACTCAAAGGCCGTATTTTATTTCTAGTGCGGCGATCGACCTGGCGCGGTGTTGTTTCAGGTAATCGCGCCAGGTGGGGTTGATTTCGATCTCTCGGCGCATCTGTTCGCGCCATTCCGCGCGATCGGCATCCGATGCAAATTGAAGATGGCCGGGAATGCCCTCGGGCACCGTCCGCGGTGTTTCACCATGGGTCGCCAGCAGAGCGTGGAAATCATCCGCCACCAGCTGGGCAATCCGTCTGGCGGTATCCGGCTCCATCGTGTAGCGATCATGCTTGTCGAGAGTCATGTCATAGGCGGCCAGGGCATGGATCTCATCCAGCGCATGATTCCAGGCGGTGGGGTTGTGGGTGTAATCGGGGAATGTCAGCGTTTCGCTGCTGGCGGGACGGTGTTCGTGCAGCGTCGAATGCAGCGCCGGTGCATGCATTGTGCGTATTTCATGGTGTAGCCATTCATCGAATGGTGATTTCAGATAGATCAGGGAGGGTAGATGGATGGTCCCTGTTTCGTCGGACTCAATAAATCCGCCGGGGCGTCTCCAGCTATGTGAATAGGTAAAATTCCGTTGGGCGCCAGCATAAACATAGGCCACCCAGACATAGGCCCCGTCGCCATCCGGCCCGATGACCCGGAATGACCGCGGCATGACCACGCCGACGGATGCGGCCAGAAGTCCCATGGCCAGCGGGAGCAGGATAATTGCCATCACGCGAACGAACCGCCTCATCAAATCCACCCCGGTGCGTGTTGTTCGTAACGATGATTATGCCTGAAAGGGCAGGGTGATGGGTTAATGCTTCACGGACTGTTCAAATGCATCGATCAGTCGATTCTGCTATGTTTGGATTTCAGATCCGACGGGAGGCTCGAATGCGGACAGTAAGATTGCCCTTTGTTCTCGCCGCCGCCTTTATGGCGTTTCTGTTGTTGCCGGCCGCGCCGGCATTGGCGGACAGGATCGATGGAAACTGGTGCTTTACGGATGGCCGCCATATGTCGATCGCCGGTCCGGCCATCGTTACCCCGGGCGGTGCCCGAATGATCGGCGACTATGATCGGCACAGCTTCCATTATGTCGCGCCCGCGGGCGAGGCGGACGCCGGCGCCCAGATCGATATGATCCAGTTCGATGAATACACCATCCAGGTCGTCACCACCTCGCCTGATGGCCTCGCGCGCACGGAAACCTGGAAACGCTGCGACCTGACAACGTGAGTCTGGTGGTTGCCGCCGCACTCGCCGCCCTCAGTTTCGCGCCGCGGCCAGGTCCGCCAGTGTCGCGGCTTCCTCCGCCTCGCGGTGATCCATGATGAAGCGCGGGCTGTCGTCCATGTAAAAATGCGTGTGCACCATCAGGGAGTCGGCACTCGCCAGCACCAACCCGTAGGCTGGCGGTTCATGGTTGCCGGGGCTCAGCACGCGCTCGCGAAACTGCAGTTCGGACTGGTGCGCCGTCGCCGGCAGGGTGGAGACCGGAATGCCGTGCCACGAGCCGGAAATCGCCCGGTGGGCATGGCCGAAAAAGATATGCCGCACGCGCCCGTGAGCGGCCAGCCTTGGCGCCAGCGCCTCGCCATTCATCATCCTGATGCTGTCCAGCGGCGGCAGGCCGATATCGAAGGGCGGGTGGTGGACGAAAAGAAACAGGTCGCGGTCGGCGCGCTCGCTCAGCACCCGGTCCAGCCAGGCCAGCCGTTGCTCGCACATCATCCCGCCATGGTCGCCCGCGACCACGCTGTCCAGCATCACGCAGTCGGCCAGTGGGGTTTCCACCACATATTGCACGAAGCCGTTTTCATCGCGTGGCGAATCCGGGAAGGCGGCCAGGAATTCTTCCCGCGAGTCATGGTTCCCGATCACCAGGTGGCAGGGCATGGACAGCCGCTCCAGAATGACCCGCAGCTCCGCATAGGCCGCGGCCTCGCCAAGATGGGCAAGGTCGCCGGTGACAACGACGAAGGCGGCATCGGGCTGTTTGCGGTTGATGTCGTCCACCGCCAGGGCCAGTCGCTCGCGCGGGTCCAGCGCGTAGAGCGGCCGAGGGGCCGGCACCAGATGGGGATCCGTCAGATGAACAAATTTCAGCATGCGGCGGGACTCCAGCGGGAAAAAACGAGAGTTGGGGCCGGCGGCCTCCGACGGCGAGGGATCATCCCATAGTTGGGGCCGGCGCGGTATAGGGAATATCGTTCGTGAAACAAGCCACGATCCTGGTCACACTGCCATAAAGCTTTACTCTCCGGGAATGGTATCAATCACTTCGCCGTCGGCGGAGATCTGCAATGTGTAGTGACCACCCGGCATGGGCGGCTCGAGTTTAACAAACACCCACCAGGCGGGCCTAGAAAGTATGTATGGTTGCGCGCCGGTGTTTACCGGGATGGCCCGTTCTTCAAGGAAACGGGTCGCGAATTCAATTGCCTGCGCCTTGGTTACGATTCTTTTTTGCGATGCGGGGCAGGCGGGTTTTCCTGGCGGCTTCGCGACGGCGCATTCTTCGGTCGCTTCGCAGCGAACGACTTCGCCACCGGGCAACAAGGTCACGCTCGCATAGCCCTGCTTGTCGCTGGACAACAGGGGGAAGCTGATAGACCAGAGATCGTTCGCCCAGGAGGCGCCGCCGACCACCTCTTCATACTGACTATTCTTTCTGGCGATCCATTTCTCGGCTATTTGCCTTGCTTCCGCCGCCGAACCGTAATCCCGGCAGGGTATTTCTTCGGCCGGGGCGGTCGACTCAGCCAATGCCGCAGGATGGTAGGCCATCAATGCCAGAACTGCAGCGAGATCGTGCCATTTCAATTGCCGCGATATCCTCATGCCTCAACTCTTTGTCAGTTTCTTGACTGCATCCTGAACGGGAAGTATGGCGGAAAATGGGCTGGAAAAGTTAATCCGGAGTTTGTTTCGCCGGCACCTGTAAATTCATCGCGATTTCGCGCCCCTCTTGCGCGGACTGGAGGATCGCCAAGCTGACTTCCAGGGTGGCGAGGCCCCAAGGGCCGGAATGCAGCGGCGGGACATTGTCCACCACCGCCGCGTAGAGTTCGTCCATGACCTCGACGCGGGGAATTTTCGGCCGGGGCAGGGGATCGAGGCGGGCCTCTTCGTCGCCGTAGATCATAACGCCGTCAGGCGTGGGGCGCAGGTCGGCCCGTTCGCAACAGGCCATGACGAAGCCGAAATGTTCATGGGCTTCGGGCAGCGGGCTGTCGGTGGAAAGGCCCGCGCCGTCCTGGCCATAGTTGCGGCGGCGTTTCATGGCCGCTTCGTCCTTTGCCGAGGTGGCGGCTTTTAGCGCGCGCCTTGCCCGGCCGTAATCCGCCGGATTCTTTCGCCGGCCAAGTTCGCCCATCCAGCCCATGAATTCGTCGCTGTCGAACCGGCCATAGCCGCTGTAGGTCAGCGAGGCGAAGGCGCCGCCCTCGAAATCCATGATCAGGCTGTAGGCGCCCTCGGTCGGGCGCGCCGGGTCCCAATTGCCGGTCATGGCGCGCACGGTCCGCACCATGCCGCCGCCCAGCAGCCGCGCCACATCGATCTGGTGGACGGCCTGGCTGAACACCACGCCGCCGCCTTGCGCGCTGTCCAGTTCCTCCGGCCGGCGCGGGCGATAGAGGAAATCCGTGTAGTTCATCGCATTTATCATCCGCAGGCGGCCGACCTCGCCGCCGGCGATGATCTCGCGCGCCCGCAGCACCGGGGCGTCGAAGCCATGGCTGGGACCGACGACCATATGGACACCGGCTTCACGCGCGGCCACCACCATCGCCTTGCCTTCGTCCAGCGTGATCGCCAGCGGTTTTTCCACCAGGATATGCTTGCCCGCGCGGGCCGCGATGGCGACATGTTCGGCATGGAACTGGTGCGGGCTTGCGATATAGACGGCCTCGACGCCGGGGTCGCGACATAGGGTTTCCACGTCGTCAAAGGTGGGCGCGGCGAATTCGGCGGTGAAGGCGGTGCGGGCCTCCGCCCCCGGCGACGTCGCGGCGACCAGACGGAAGCGCTTGTCCCGCCCGAAGGTGGGCAGCATCAGGGTGAAGGCCCGGCCCAGCCCGATGACACCGAGGCCGACTTGCCGCCCCCCTACCATTTCAGCACCAGTTCGTCCGACAATGCGCGCGATACGCAGATCATGATATGGCCCTGCTTTTCCTCGTCGGTCAGCACCATATCACGATGGTCGGCCTCGCCCGATACCAGCACCGTCTTGCAGGTGCCGCAGGTGCCGCTCTCGCAGGAGCTGGGGGTTTTGTGGCCTGCCGCGCGCAGGGTATCCAGGATGGTCTGGCCGGCTGGAATTTCGACGGTCTCGCCGGTTTCCGCATGGCGAACGGTGAAGGGTTTGTCGTCGGCGCGCGCCGCCCCGGCGTCGGTGGCGAAATCCTCGAAATGGATGGCGCTTTGCGGCCAGTGCCCGGTGACGCCGCGCACTTCTTCCATCAGAGGGGCGGGGCCGCAGCACCAGACATGCGCCTTGCCTGCTTTTTCGAACAGGTCCCAGAAATCATATGCCTGGTTCGGGTCGCCGCCGTCATGATGGATGGTTACGCGTTCGGCAAAGGGCGGCGCGGACAGATCGTCCAGGAAGGCGGTGCTGGCCGCGTCTCGCGTGCAATAGATCAGCCGGTAATTGGTTTGTCCCCGTGCCGCCAGATGGCGGATCATCGACATGATCGGGGTGATGCCGATGCCCCCGGCGACGAAGATATGGTCCGGCGCCTCTCTCAGCGGAAAGCTGTTGTCCGGCGCCGAGACCATGATTTCGTCGTCCTCGCTTGTCTCGTCCACCAGGCTGGACGAACCGCCGCGCCCCGGCCGTTCCGCCTTGATACCCAGAACATAGCGGTGGCGCTCGGCCGGATCGTTGCACAGCGAATATTGCCGCCGCTTGCCCGAAGGGGTTTCCACGGTAACATGGGCGCCGGCCTCGAAAGGGGGCAACTCGCCGCCGCCGGGCGCGGCCAGTTCGAAAAGCCATATCCCTTCCGCCAGGATTTTCTTTTCGGCGATGCGCAGGGGGCGCAAGTCGATATCTTCCATGTTTTCTTGACCGCTTTTCATAGCCGGGGTTCTATTGACGTCTATTTCTTAGATATCTAACATATTGCTCTTGTGACGCAAGGCAAAGAGGGCTGGCCATGATGACGGCGGAAGAAAACGATCTGCTATGCCGGGTGGAAGGCGAT